>CAZAMS010000331.1:0-3092 GCA_964486305.1 uncultured Aestuariivirga sp. | reverse complement strand
GCGCTAGGGTTTCACCCACATCGGTTCCGGCCAGGTCCATCGGGTAAAGCGCCTGCACAGCGCCGAGGCGGGCGGCGCTGCGTTCAACCGGCTTGGCGCGCTTGCTGGTCATTTCGCGGTTTTCTTTTTCATGGCGCGCTTGTGGTGGATCATGGCAAGGGCTGCTTCTGCCGCGCCACCGCCCTTGTCGCCTTCAGAGGTTTTAGCCCGCGCCCAGGCTTGCTCTTCATTTTCGCAGGTCAGTATGCCGTTGCCGATGCAAAGACCTTTCAGAGTGAGTTCCATGAGGCCACGGGCACTTTCATTGGAAACGATTTCGTAGTGCATGGTTTCGCCACGCAAGACACAGCCCAATGCCACGTAGCCATCGTAACGCTTCGACGTTTCCGCAAGTGCAATTGCTCCCGGCAGTTCCAGGGCGCCTGGCACGATAACATGATCCCATGTGCCACCAGCCCGTTCGATCGCAGCAACAGCACCCTTTACGAGTTCATCGCACAAATCGGCGTAGTAGCGCGCTTCAAGAATGAGAAGCCGGGCTTTCAGCCTTCCGGACGCGGTGCTTTTCTTTTCGACTTTCATGACTTCCCAAACTCAGCAAGGCGCGCCACATAGCGCGCCAGCATATCTATTTCAATGTTAACGGCATCGCCCGCGCGCGCATGGCCCCATGTGGTGACTGCTTGGGTGTGCGGAATGATGTTCACGCCAAACTGATTGCCTTCCACTTCATTCACGGTGAACGAGGTTCCATCAAGGGTGACGGAACCTTTCTGCGCAATGAAGCGGGCGATGTCATCAGGTGCCTTAAAACTAAAGCGCTTGGAGTCGCCTTCCGGCGTGATGGAAATAATTTCACCAACTCCATCGACGTGCCCGGAAACAATATGGCCACCGAGCTCTTCACCCATTTTCAAGGCGCGCTCCAGATTGATGCGGGTGCCCGTCTTCCAATTCTTCAGCGTGGTTTTGGAAAGTGTTTCAGCGGAGGCTTCAACCGTGAATGTGCCCCGCCCGACTTTTGATTTGCTCATTTCAATGGCGGTCAAACAGCAGCCAGAACAGGCAATTGAAGCCCCCACCGCAATGCTTTCCGGCGTGTAGGCTGTGGCAATGGTGAAACGGGTATCGCCGCGCTTTTCAACGCGTACAACTTCGCCAATATCAGTGACTATCCCGGTGAACATGGGGCCGTTCATAGACGGTCAAAGTATCGGTTCCAAGCACTTCCTTTTGGGTGGGCATAAAGCGCTTTTCGAGCGTTGATAGTGGCGTATCCGCAATGGCATCAATCCCTTGCGGACCTATGACTGTCGGGTTTTGGAAGAGCTGCACTTCATCAACCAAATCGGCCTCAAGAAAACTCTGGAAGATATGGGAGCCACCTTCAACCAGCAGGCGATTGATGCCTCTTTTTGCCAGAACCTCCATCGCATCGTTAAAGTCGACCCAGCCATTCGGGGTTTGCCTGCAATCGATCACGGTAATGCCAGCGCTAACCCCGCCTTTGCGGGTGGATAGAATCCAGACAGGAACTTGCTCGGCGGTTTTTACGAGTTTTGCCTTGGAGGGAATGGAAAGCCGCGTATCCGCCACGATACGTATGGGCGAGCGCGGTTCCATGCCCGGCAAGCGGCAAGTCAGATCGGGATCATCAATCAGAACCGTACTGAGGCCCACGAGAATGGCGTCACTCTGGGCGCGCATGAGATGAACCCGGGATTTTACTTCCTCACCGGTTATGGAAGTCCGTTGCCCCGGTCCTGCAGCGATCTTGCCATCGGCGGAAATCCCAATCTTTAGAGTAACATAAGGGCGTTTCTTCGTTATCCGAGTGATGAAGCCGGCGAGGTCGTGCTTTGCCTCCTCGACGCATCGACCCGATTCAACCTTGACGCCTGTTGCTTTCAAAATGGCGTGGCCGCCGCCGGAAACGCGGGGGTCTGGATCCTCAATGGCAGTGACGACACGAACAAGGCCCGCTTTGACCAGGGCTTCAGCACAGGGGCCGGTTCGGCCATGATGGGCGCAGGGTTCTAGGCTGACATATGCTGTGGCGCCCTTTGCGGCATCGCCAGCCATTTTAAGGGCCTCGGTTTCAGCGTGAGGTCGGCCGCCGGGTTGGGTCCAGCCGACACCCAAAACCCTGCCATTCTTGACGATAATGCAGCCTACGGGTGGGTTCTCCGCGGTGGTGCCAAGCGCACGGCGACCCAGCCGCAAGGCATAGTCCATCCAGCGCTGGTCGGGGCTCAAGTCCCCTCGCCTTCGCCCTCGTCGCTGGCGAGTTCGCCAATAAGTTCCTCAAAGTCCTTGGCTTCGCGAAAGTTTTTATAGACTGAAGCAAAGCGCACATAGGCCACGTCATCGAGCGCCTTCAGCGCCTCCATGATGAGCTTGCCTACGGTTTCCGATTTGATTTCACTTTCACCGAGGCTTTCCAACCGGCGCACAATACCGGAGACCATGCGCTCAATCCGTTCCGGCTCAACCGGGCGTTTACGCAGCGCGATCTGAACCGAGCGCATGAGCTTGTCGCGGTCAAAGGGAACCCGCCTGCCGGTTTTCTTGATCACCATCAGTTCGCGCAGCTGCACCCGCTCGAAGGTGGTGAACCTGCCCGCACAATCGGGGCAATAACGCCTGCGCCGGATTGCGGCTCCATCTTCCGTGGAGCGCGAATCCTTAACCTGGGTTTCTTCATTACTGCAGAATGGGCAGCGCATGCATCACTTTCACGAGTAGATCGGGAAGCGTTTGGTGAGAGCGAGGACCTTGCGCTTCACCGCCGCTTCCACCTTAGCATTGCCCTCTTCGCCATTCTTCGCAAGGCCATCAAGAACCTCAATGATCAAAGCACCCACTTCCTTGAACTCGGCCACGCCGAAGCCGCGGGTGGTGCCCGCAGGGGTACCCAGCCTAATGCCGGAGGTGATGGTGAAGGGCGCGGGGTCAAACGGAATGCCGTTTTTGTTGCAGGTGATATAGGCGCGTCCCAGGGCGGCCTCAGAGGCCTTGCCAGTCAATCCCTTTTTGCGGAGGTCCACCAGCATCAGGTGGGTGTCGGTGCCGCCTGAGACCAGATCACAGCC
>CAZAMS010000330.1:0-3623 GCA_964486305.1 uncultured Aestuariivirga sp. | reverse complement strand
TGGTCCGATGAATCCAACCAGATGGTGGTGCTGCCATGGACCATTATTGCAAGCGAGGAGGATTCAGACCTCATCGGAGAAACGTTGGCCCGCATGCCGCGCAAGCTGGCCGAGGGCGGCACCTCAATTTCAAGCGCGCTGCTTTATTCTTCTGTGCTTCTCACCAAAGCGCCGCGCAGCCCGCGCCTCGTGATTGATATGTCGTCCGATGGCCGCAACAATGTTGGTGTTCCAGTGCAGGCCGTGCGTGACAGGATTGTGGCCCAGGGCATTACCATCAACGGGCTCACAATTCTCAATGAATGGCCAACCCTTGACATCTACTTTCAAAATCAGGTCGTGGGCGGCGAAGGTCATTTTGTGATCCCGGCCAATGACTACGCGGCCTATGGCCAGGCAATTCTACGCAAGCTGCTGAAGGAAATAACCGGGCCCGGCATTTCGTGAAGTTCTCTATGTCCTCTCCCGTGAAACGGGAGAGGAGGGGACCCACCGCGCAGCGGTGGGGAGGTGAGGGGAACGAGGTCGAAGCGCCCTCATCTATCCCTTCCTGCTTCGCGTTGCTTCGCAGGAGAAGACGTTAGTCAAATAAGGTGAGAAAGCCTCACGCTTGACCGCCTCCTATGAGGGCCATATGGGGTGGAAACCTCACGGCACGGATGATCTCATGCAATCTTTTACCCTTTCCCGCCTCCCCGAAATCATCTTTGGAGCAGGGTGCATCGCTGATCTTGCGGGTAAGGTTGAGCAGTTGGCAGGGAGGGATGCCGCCGTTCTTGTTGTGGCGGACCCCATGCTCGCTACGCTTGGCATTACCGGACGCGCTCTCGATATCCTGGCCAAAGCTGGAATCGAAGCGCAGGTCTTTGATGGTTTGAAGGGTGAGCCCAAGGCCGCTGATATTGACGCTGCCGCCGGACTCGCGCGGGCCATAAAGGCCAAAGCCGTTGTCGGGTTGGGCGGAGGTTCGGCCCTTGATACGGCGAAGCTTGTGGCAGCCTGCGCTACTTCGGGGCTTCCAGTACAGAGCTATCAGCTCTGTGAAACGCCGCTGCCAAAAAATATCCTGCCCGTTATTGCGGTTCCCACCACGGCGGGAACGGGATCGGAAGTCACCCGCGTCGCCGTCTTTGCAAATGCGGACAAGGTCAAGGTTTGGGCCTGGGGCGACGAACTGAAACCCCACGTGGCAATTCTCGATCCCGAACTGACGGCAGGTGTGCCGGCCCATATCACGGCAGCGACCGGCCTGGACGCGCTGGTGCATGCCATTGAGGCGGCCACCAACAAGCACCGCACCGATGGCAGTGATCTCTATGCCCTGAAAGCCATCACGCTGATTTCCGGAAACCTTGAACGCGCCATCAAGAACCCGAATGACATTGAGGCGCGGGGAAGCCTGCTTCTGGGCTCCTGCTGTGGTGGCATTGCCATCGATAATTGCGGAACAGCCCTTGCCCATAATATTTCCCATGCCATGGCCGATCTGGCACCCGTCCCCCATGGCCGGGCCACCGGGCTCGCCATGCTGGCCACCATGGAGTGGGTTTCACAAGGTGCGCCGGAAGCATTTGCAAGGGTTGCACAGGCCATGGGCACGGCAGACTCGGTTCGTGCCTATGACCGCCTTGTGCGGGCAACAGGCATGAAGATTTCACTGGAAGGCGATGGCCTTGATTTGAACAAGCCGGAGCTTCTGGCCGAACACATGGCCAGCCCCGCCAATGCGCCCATGCGGAAATCAAATCTGCGCTATCCCAATGACGCGGAACTGGTAGAATTAGCGCGGCTTGTTTACGATCTTCGTTAATGCTCTTTCAAAGGTCAGGCCATCATGGTGCCGCCATGAGTGATGATCTCTACAATGACGCGCGCTGGCTGGTGGGCGCGATTGCCCGTGGGCTGCATGCGCGGGGCGGCGTCCGTGTCGATGAGGTGTTGCAGCGCTTGGCGGAGCAGGATATGACGCGGAGTGATTTTGTAGAACCGCGTTCGCAGAATCTTTCCGTCACGCGTTATTTCGCCCCGTGCATTGCCGAAACCATGATGTTGGAGTCCGAGTTGGCCGCCGCAATTGCCTCCCTCGATGGCCACCTGAAATGGCTGCAGTCCAAATCCTACACCGATGAAATTCTGGGTGAGGGGTTTTCACAGAATTACGGTTGGTGCGAGATCGTTGGTCCGCAGGGTTTTTTTGCCGGGGATGATTTTCTGCTCGGTCTCTTGATGCTGGGGCCGCATCGTCACTATAAAGACCATTATCATCCCGCTCCCGAACTCTATTGGCCGCTCACCGGACCGACGGAATGGAAACAGGGCAGTGGAAGCTTTGAAACGAAACCGGCAGGCACGGTGATTTACCATGCATCCAATGTTCACCATGCAACGAAAACGTCGGAGCATCCGTTGTTGACGGTATGGAGTTGGACGAGAGATACCCATACCCCCGCCAAACTGGTTGATGCATGAACCTCATTAAATTTTTCGTTGTGTTTGGTGTCGTGGCCTATGCAGTCGCAGCCCTCGGCATGTATGCATTTCAGCGCAAGCTGCAATATCAAAGTGAGAACAAGGGCCTGACACCGGAGAGTGTTGACGTTGTGGGCGCTACTGTGGAAACGTTGACAACGCCCGATGGCGAGAAGATCCGTGTCTGGTATGCGCCAGCAGCAGAAGGCAAGCCCACGATCCTCTATTTCCACGGCAATGCCGGCGAAATTGGCGACCGGCCGTTACGCTTCAACTATTACCATTCACGCGGGCTGGGCGTGGCCTATGTTTCTTACCGTGGTTATGGCGGCAGCACGGGATCGCCCACCGAATCGGGGCTGATCACGGACGCGAATACGGTCTATGACTGGCTCATAGCCAAAGGTGTAGCACCTGCGGGCATTGCTCTTTTGGGAGAGTCATTGGGCAGCGGCGTTGCGGTTCAACTCGCCGCGCAGAAACAGGTTGGCGCCGTCGCGTTGAACGCGCCTTATACATCAACGGCCGATGTCGCGGCGCGCATTTACTGGTGGCTGCCTGTACGATTGTTGATGAAAGACCAATTCAAATCCATTGATTTCATCTCAAAGGTAAAAGCGCCGCTGCTGTTTGTTCATGGTGACCGGGATATTTTGATTCCCCTGGAATTCGGCAAGAGACTGTTTGCTGCCGCCAATGAACCGAAGGAAATGGAAATTATCCAGGGCTTTGGCCATGAAGCCATGTTTGAGGAGGTGACGTGGGCGCGGGAAGTTGAGTTTTTTGAAAGGGTGATGGGGAAGTGAAGTTTTATTTCTTCTACCCTCGTGAGATTGTAGAAAATTTGGCCTTCTCCCGTCCGTAGGATGGGAGAAGGTGGCCGAAGGCCGGATGAGGGCAACCTTCGCTGCAGTACTTTCAAATATCCACAACTTCATCCAAGAGCCCTCACCCGCCCTATCGGGCACCCTCTCCCATGCGTACCGCACGGGAGAGGGCAAGAAATTAATACCCCGGCGGCGGAACGAAACTCGCATATTCCTTTTCCAGCAATTCCGCAAAGTGCAGCGACGTGTAGTCCCCATATTGCCGCGTGATGATCTGCACGCCTGAGGGGAGGCCCTGGGGCGTGAGGCCGAGCGGCGCAACTGTTG
>CAZAMS010000329.1:0-3244 GCA_964486305.1 uncultured Aestuariivirga sp. | reverse complement strand
GCCCACGGCTGTGGATAAAGCGGGCTCCGCTACAGCGCCCTTTGATAGCGCGCTACGCCCGCTTTACCCACAACCTGCCAACCCAAAAGGGGACATTCTCACTTTGCGCAACAAGGGGACATTCTCACTTTGCGTTGACAGCGGTTCGATCAGGTCCCATTTGTTGCCAAAGATATCTTGGAACACCACGACTTTCCCATAGGCCTCCAGGCGGGGTTCTTCCAGAAATTCAATCCCGGCCTGTTTGAACCGCATGTAGTCGCGGTCAAAAGCATCGGTTTTTAGAATGAGGAAGACGCGGCCGCCCGTCTGGTTGCCGATTGCTTTCCGCTGATCTTGCGAATCAGCTTGGGCGAGGAGAAGGCCGGTTTCGCTGCCTCCCGGTGGTGCGACGACGACCCAGCGCTTGGTGGCGGAAAGGGCTGTGTCTTCGACAAGTCTGAATCCGAGCTTGCCCACATAGAAGGCGATGGCTTCATCATAATCTGGAACGAGCAAAGTTACGGCGGAGATATGTTGCATCATAGAGCCCGCAGATACCATGTTTTGCTGGCTTTGGCGGGCAAAATCTGGGTCATTCTTCACGCAATTGTCGTGATCTCGTTACGGAAGCCTGTTGATGTTTCCCGGCAGCGTTTAGGTTTGTTGTGAGTCAAGATTTCGCAGTTTTGCCGCAATTACGGCAAGTCTTCGCCAAGATGGAGGTAAATATTCCCCTTGTTGCCTCTAAGGCCCGGCTGGAGTTGAGCGTCGGAATCTCAGCCCCCCAGCCCCCCGGAGCTTATGATCTGGCCGGGCCCCCTAATCTACGCGTTAGTTTGTGAGGCGTTTGAGTGTAATTCGCGGCCGGTTAACTCCGGCCGCTTTTTTTATGGGCGGGCTTGACCAAAGCCGTTGGCCGTCCGATATCGCTGTCCTGCACGGCGCGCGTTCCGCTTGGGTGATTTTACCCAAGCGAAAAGAATTCGCGCCAGAATAATGATTTTGAGCGTGTTGTTATCGGCGAAGTCGTGCAACTTCGCCGCAACACGCTCTAGAGAGGCAAGATGGCGAAAACGGCAAAAAAATCCAAGATCGAATCCCACGAATTTCAGGCGGAAGTGACCAAGCTACTGCACCTTATGGTGCATTCGGTTTATTCGGACCGGGATGTTTTTCTGCGGGAGCTCATTTCCAATGGGGCCGATGCCCTGGACAAGCTGCGTTATGAGGCCATTGCCCAGCCCGGCCTGCTGGAAGATGCTCCGTTGTTCAACATCATCATCACCTCCGACAAGGCCGCCAAGACGCTCACCATTGCCGACAGCGGCATCGGCATGGGCGAGGCTGAACTCATCGACAATCTTGGCACCATCGCCAAGTCCGGCACCCAGGCCTTTGTCGAAAAGGCGGGCCAGGGGGTCAATCTCATTGGCCAGTTCGGGGTCGGCTTCTATTCGGCGTTTATCGTGGCAAACCTTGTAGAGGTCACCTCACGCAAGGCCGGAACGGAAGAGTCCTTCACCTGGGCCTCGGAAGGCCTGGGCACGTTTACGGTGGTTCCAGCGGAGAAAGGGCCACGCGGCACGGCCATTGTCCTGCATCTCAAGGACGATGCGCTTGAATTTCTGGAGGGCTGGAAAATTGAACAGGTGGTGCGCGCCTATTCCGATCATATCGGCCATCCGATCTTGCTGGCTGACGGCAGCGAAGCTCCCAAACAGGTTAATACGGCCAATGCCATCTGGACGCGGGCAAAAGCAGAAGTCACGGCAGAGCAGCACAAGGAATTCTTCGGGCATGTTTCAGGATCCTATACGGACCCGGCGCTGACCATCCATTACCGGGCCGAGGGGCGCCATGAATATACGGTTCTGCTCTATGTGCCCGCCGAACGGCCCTTTGATCTCTATGACCCCGAACGTAAAGGCCGGCAGAAGCTCTACGTGAAACGGGTTTACATTGCCGATGATGCGCAGTTGCTGCCGCCCTATTTGCGTTTCGTGCGCGGGGTCATTGATTCAGAGGATATGCCGCTCAATCTTTCGCGCGAAATGCTGCAGCATAATCCGCAGGTGGCGGCCATCCGCAAGGCGGTGACGAACAAGGTGCTGGGCGAGTTGAAGAAATGTTCTGAAACGGATGCGGAAAATTTCACCAAGATTTGGGAGGTCTTCGGCCCTGTCATCAAGGAAGGGCTCTATGAAGACATGGAGCATCGCGACCAGTTGTTTGAGTTTGCGCAGTTTAGAACGACGAAATCGGCTTCGGTGACCTTGAAGGACTATATCGCAGGCCTTAAGGAAAACCAGACGGCGATTTACTATCTCGCCGGTGAAGATGCGGTGAAAGCCGCCGCCAGCCCGCAGCTTGAGGGTTACAAGGCCAGGGATGTTGAAGTCCTGCTCTTTACCGATCCAGTTGATTCATTCTGGGTGCGCACAGCCTTGGGTTTTGATGGCAAACATTTCAAGTCGGTCACGCAGGGGGTGGCCGATCTTGACCTTATTCCACTGAAGGATGCGCCCGCCAAAACTGAGGCGCAGGAATCCGCAACTGCCAAACTTATCGTGGCGATGAAGCAGGCCCTGGGTGACAAGGTGAAAGATGTGCGCAGCTCCAAACGCCTGACTGACAGCGCTGTTTGTCTCGTTGCCGATGGAGAGTTGGACCGTACATTGGAAAAACTATTGTCCCGTCAAAAGGATTCGGGCGTGAATGTGAGTGCGCCGGTTCTGGAAATAAATGCGGGCCATCCGCTTATTGTGGCCTTGGCGGCTGCGGCGGATTCGGGGGCTCCTTCTGCTGAAATTTCTGATGCGGCGCAACTCCTGCTGGATCAGGCCCATGTGCTGGAAGGCGAGCCAGTGGGCGATCCTGCAGGCTTTTCACGGCGCATGGCGAGTGTATTGACGAAAGCTTTTGCTAGGTAATGTGTCTACCCTGCAACAGTGCGAAGTATTTTTGATCAAACTCTTTTCAGGCTCGACACTGCCGCGTATGAGCGCCACTGATTGCAACTGAATAGGAGATCATCATGACAAGGAATTTTTCGCGCTGCTGATCCCCGGGCTGTCGAGGCTTGGGCCTCGGTAGATAGCGTTACACGCGCCAGAGGCGCAATTCACTAACTTCACATTTCATCGTCAGGTTTTCTGAAACGCATTTGTTTTCGCCTCTGAAACCATGACTCATTTTTGCCCGCGCTATGTTCGCGTCTGGCAAGGGAGATTCCTATGTTTTCGCTTAAATCAAACTTGTTCTT
>CAZAMS010000328.1:0-3656 GCA_964486305.1 uncultured Aestuariivirga sp. | reverse complement strand
CAACCGCGTGCCCCTGCTTGAAACGGCGGGCATACAGCTTTTCTTCAACGGGCCGGAAAGTTTTACACCGGACAACCGCTATTACCTCGGCGAGGCGCCGGAGGTGAAGAATTGCTATGTGGCCACGGGCTTCAATTCCATTGGCATTCAATCATCCGGGGGTGCTGGGCTCGTGCTCTCGCAATGGATCAAGAATGGCCATCCGCCGATGGATGTGAATGGCATGGATATCCGCCGCATTCATCCCTTCCAGTCGGTGCGGGAATTTGTGCATGACCGCGTTTCTGAAACTCTCGGCCTGCTTTATGCAATGCACTGGCCTTATCGCCAGGCGGAAACGGCGCGTGGGGTCCGGCGTTCGCCCATTTACGAGCAAACGAGAAAACTCGGTGCCGTGTTTGGCGAAGTGAACGGCTGGGAGCGGCCCAACTGGTACGCGCGGGATGGGATGAAGCCCGAGTATGAATACTCCTACGGCCGGCAGAATTGGTTCCCGTGTGTGGATTATGAAGCCAAGCAACTGATGACCAAATGCGCCTTCTTTGACCAAACGTCCTTTGCGAAATACATGGTTGAGGGGCGTGATGCCTGCAGAGTGCTGAACACCATCAGTGCCAATAACGTAGATGTTGAACCGGGCCGCATCATTTACACCCAGTGGTGTAACGAACGCGGTGGTATTGAAGCAGACCTCACGGTTACACGTCTGGAAGAAAACCGGTTCATGGTGGTGACAGGTGCCGTGCCGCAAACCCGCGACATGGCGTGGTTGAAGCGCCATACGCCTGACGATGCCCATTGCGTGGCAACTGACATCACGTCGGGCCTGTCGATGATCGCGGTGATGGGGCCGAATTCCCGCGCCCTGCTCGAGAAATTATCCGGTGCTGATTTGTCGAATGCCGCCTTCCCATTCGGCACTTCGAAAGAAATTGAAATCGGCTATGCCCGGATGCGGGCTTCACGCATCACCTATGTGGGTGAATTGGGCTGGGAACTCTACATTCCCACGGAATTCGTGGCCCATGTGTTTGAACGGCTGCAGGCGGCTGGTGACGAGTTTGGCCTGACGCCCGCCGGCATGCATACGATGAACAACTGCCGGACCGAAAAAGCCTATCGCCACTGGGGCCATGACATTAGCGACGAGGAAACGCCCATCGAGGCGGGTCTTGGCTTTGCAATTTCATGGGACAAGAAAGGCGGCTTCATCGGGCGCGAGGCCTTGCTGAAGCAGAAGGCCCTGCCAACGCTCCCCAAGCGCATGATCTGCATCGCATTGGAAGATGCAAGCACGTCCGCGCCCATGATGTATCACGAGGAGCCGATCTATCGGAATGGAGTCATTGTTGGCTCCACCACTTCAGGTGCCTGGGGCCATCGGGTGAACCTCTCGCTTGGTATGGGCTACGTGAACAACGAAGGTGGTGTGACCAAGGACTGGATTGAAAGTGGTAAATGGGAAGTCGAGTTGGCCTGGAAACGCTATGGCGCGAAGGTTCAACTGCAGAGTTTCTATGATCCCAAGGGCGAGCGGATAAAGGGGTAATCTCAATTCAAAAGTGCAGCGCCGTTCCGTTTGCCCGATACAATGCTGACGATCACATGAGGCGGGACTTCAAGAAGACGCGCGCCGTTCTCGATCAGGAGCGTTGCAAATTGCCTTGCGGTTGCGATCACTTCGTCAGCTTTGCCGCCAACAAGGGCGCCCGCACATAATGCGGCACTTGCTTCATCGCCGTGTTGGAGGGCGGCAATCATGCCTACACAGAGACATTCCTCCCGGCAGAGATAGCCGCATTGGCAGGTCAGGCAACGGACAGGTTTTGTGGCCCTCTCCCGGATCGCTTTAACCCAGTAATGCAGGTGTGAAACCAAAGCCCCGGCATTCACCGCACCCAACTCATCGGTAAACAATGACCAGGCCTGTTCCCAGCACGCCACATCGCCGAACTCATAGCCAGACAGCCAATGGCGGAAGCCCTGGACAACGAGACGTTCCCCTTTCCGGTCGAGATAAGTCTGGCGATCCACGTTTAAATCCTATTTCTGAGTAATTTACTCGGATATAGGATTCGTGCTGTGGGGTCAATAGCTAGCGCTTGAATTCCTTGAAATTTCCGGCCCTGGTTTCAAGAGAGTCGCGAAGTTTCAATTTTCGGGCCTGGGCTTCTGATATCAGATCCACATGGGGGCTGGCGTCGATCTCCTGGGCCATGGACCAACAATTCTCCTGTGACGTCAGCCAGTAATCGGGATCATATTTTCCGATGTCAAAAGGCTTGGATATGCGGCGCAGGGTTTTGTGTGTTTCGTTCACGTATTCATGGAAGTAACTCATGGCGAGTTCACGGGGGCTGGCATAAACGGGGTCGCGCCAGCGGAGCCAGATGGAATTGCTTTTGGAAATGGCGCCCCAGTGCTTACCGTTTTTGAAGAGTGCCAGAACATGATCATCGTCACCATGGGCCTGAAAATCGAGGAGTAGCGCCTTCTCGCCATGCAGAAGCAAGGCTGCGGCCGCGATGAAGGCGGCCTCGATGCAATGGCAACGGTTCATCTGCAGGGCAAGACGGGCTGAATAGCAGGTGTCGCCCTGGGGTTCAAAATTGATCGGTATGCCGGTGAGAAAATCCTGAATCTTCTCAGGCGTATTCAGCTTGCTGAAGACCGCAATTTCTTCCCGTGTCAGACCAATCGCCCGGGCAAGGGCTGCATCAAAGGCCATAAATTACAGCCCGCTGCCGTCATTGCGGCCCACGGAAAAATCACGCCTTGCCGCGAGAATTGAAACGGAATAGCCGGCCACGACGTCGATCAGAGACATGATCATGAGAAAGAAGAAGGTTGCCGTCGCACAATAGGGCACGAGCAGAAATTCGATGAGTGCCACGATGAATGTGGCTGTGGAGAGCATGTGATCAATGATTGTGCCAGCGCCCAGCCTTGCGGCCTTGATGATTTCAAAGAATAGCGCCACAAGGCCCGCGATGACAAAAAAGTCTCCGGCCTTCAAATAGAACTCGGTGCCCGACGGCAGCATGCCATCCCAAATCAGCGACTCGGAATCCATCCATTGGCCCGCAAGGCCCAGAATGTTGAAAGCGATGATGACAAGGGCGATTGCCGGGAAAGCGAGGATGTAACGCATGGCGGGGTCTCCGATTTTCGGTTCATCTAGACCAAGTGCTGCGATTCCCACAAAGCAGGCTTGCATGAAAACCCAATTACTTTGTTCTTTATGCCGAACGAAAAATAGCCTATATAGAACGGATAACAACAAGGAGAGGCTACTATGACCCTGCAACTCGGCGATATTGCTCCCGACTTTGAAGCTGAAACCACCGAAGGCAAGATCAAGTTCCATGAATTCATCGAAGGCTCATGGGCGGTTCTCGTCTCCCATCCCAAGGATTTTACCCCCGTCTGCACCACGGAGCTCGGCTCCATGGCAAAGCTGAAGCACGAGTTTGACAAGCGCGGCGTGAAGATGATTGGCATATCGGTGGATTCAGTTGATGACCACCAGCGCTGGAAGAACGACATCAAGGATGTGACCGGGGCGCAGGTGAATTACCCCATGATCGGCGACAGCAACCTCACGGTTGCCAAGCTCTACGGCATGATTCATCCCAATGCATCTGGCGACGCAAAGG
>CAZAMS010000327.1:0-10690 GCA_964486305.1 uncultured Aestuariivirga sp. | reverse complement strand
CGGGCGGCGGAGCGGGATCGGCCGCGGGAGGGCGCGCCGACCACAGGGCTGCCACCCGGGGATCATGCGCGAAGATATGAATGCGCGGGGGATTCCGCGTGGTTCGGCGGTGTTGGCGCAGGGACGCGAAGCTTTTCCGCGGATCGAAGAGCTGAAAGGAGGGACGGGAACGCTCACCGCCTTTCCTAATGGGCCCCGCCGGCATCGGACGCGAAGGAGCAAGCTTCACCACAAGGCCGCGCGCTGCAATGATCACCAAGCGCCGCACGGCGGATTCGGCGGGCCGCAGCACCCGCAGCACGGCGCGGTGGAGGGGCTGCGGAATCCGCGCTACCCTGTCTGTGCCTGCAATCCCCAGCATGGCGAAAAGAGCTTCAACTATGCCCTTGAGCGCTTCGCTGTTGCGTTCGATGGCCCTGGCCCAGTCCACGGTGTTTCCTTATCAAGCAGAAAGAACATAACAGGAACATATGAGCTCAATAGGAATAGATTGTCAAGGGGATATACGCGCGTAAATTTGTGAATAAATTCAATCGCGTTCAATTCGGCAAGTATAGCAATTGTTCACCGATGACCGCACATGCACATAGGCCACATCATCGCGTTTCAGGATGTTCGCCGCTTCTGTATCGAGATCGGCTGACGGCACAATCTTGCCCGTGCCGTAAACAATCCGGTCATCGCTGGAATAGCCTTTAATGAGATGAGCCGCGCGCCTGGCCAACATCGCCGGAGTTTCATGTGCATCATCAGCTCGCGCGCAAGCCTTTGCATGCAGGAATATCGGCCCAGTTTCCGCGTAGGGCTGCAGGGCCGGAAATGGCCGGTAGGCAAGAATGAGATAATCTTCGCCCTTGCCCACGTCCTGCAGGCAATGGCGGCACGGAACCCCATCGCCATCAGAGACGCGGAGTTCCGGCGACAGGCCATAGGCATCGGGTGCGCCCGCTTGGAATTTACGGGCTTCTTCAGTGGGCATGGCAAGATATGTGATCATGCCCGGAATTTGGCAGCGTCCCTCTCCAAGAGCCACCCGAAAACGGATCGCGGCCTAAATCAGCAGTGCCCCTTCATGCTTCAGTAACCACTCCTTACGCTGCAGGCCGCCGCCATAACCCGTAAGCGAGCCATCGGCGCCAATCACCCGGTGGCAGGGCACCACAATGGAAATGGGATTGCGGCCGTTGGCAAGGCCAACCGCACGCATGAGGTTTGGATCACCCAGGCGCTTGGCCAGCGTGCCATAGGAAATCGTCACACCGCAGGGAATCCGCTTGAGTTCCTCCCACACACGGCGTTGAAACTCGGTGCCACCGCCATCGGTTGGGATATCCTCAATGGCCTTGAAATCGCCAGCGAAATAAGCGCGGATACGGTCAGAAAACCCATTGGGATTATCCGCCGGAAACCGCTCCGAGGTGCCATACCGCAGCCGCAAATCCCGCGCCACACGCTCCGGCTGATCGTCAAACTCAAGCCCGATCATCGCCCCGTCCCGCGCCAGCAGCAGCATGGTTCCCAGAGGTGTTTCGATATGGTCGGAGAGGATTGAAATCGCGTTATATTGCTTCATAGTCACGTCCACGTCAGCCACTGAATAGGATGTCATCCCATGATAACAAGGCCAAGAGTAGCACTGTTCATCGACGCGGAGAATGCGTCTGCCAGATATGTCCCGGACTATCTCAAAAGATGCGGAGAACTGGGGAAACTCACGATTGCCCGTTGTTATGGCGGCGCGGCCGGTCTCAAGAAATGGGACAAGGCCATGAAGGACCACCACATCGTCCCGATGCAAACGCCACCAGGCGCCAGCAAGGAAAACGCCAGTGACTTTGCGCTCACCATTGACGTGGTTTCACTCCTTCACCGGGGCTTGTTTGATCACGCGGTTATCGCGTCAAGCGATGCGGATTTCATGCAGCTGGCCATCCACGTCCGCGAACAGGGCAAGGGCATTGATGGTCTGGGGGAAAGCAAGGCGACAAAACCCCTCCAATCTGCCTTCGATCACTTTACCATTGTCCCCGCAGCGCCGCCGAAAAAGGCCCCCGCCCCGAAACCTTCGCCCGTTCCGGCAAAGAGGCCAGCGGCAACGCCGCCAATCGACAAGGACATGCTGATGGAAATCTACCGGAATCTCAGTGCCAATGGCAGGGCAGTAACACCACGGGTCTTCGGAACGGAGTTGTCCGTAAAGATGCCGAACTACAAGAAGGGCCACCGGACCCTCGAGAATTTCCTCCGCAACTCCGGCGTCTTCAAAATCGAAGGTGGAGTCATACGTCTCATCTGATGAAGGTCGGCGCGTAACTCAATAGTTCTCATCATGACCGCGCGCGGTTCGGTCAAGGGTAGAGGAAATTAAGAGCCATTCTCACTATTGAGCAAATAACGCTGCCTTGGCGAGGTAGCAACCGATTACGAAAGCTCAACCGCTTGTTGCTCCGCCAGTTTCTCCACGTGTGAAGTTTTTGAGAATACATCCGACGGCTTATCAGAATTGTTCATTTCTTTCACCCCAGCCTCTTCAACGCCTCAGCTGTCTTTGTACGCTGCACGTCAAGTTCTGCTTTTCTTTCGCGAGTCTCAACTAGAACATCTTCAGGTGCCTTGGCCACAAAGCCGGGGTTGCCCAACCGCCCGGTGATGGCGGACGATTCTTTCTCAATCCGTTCCAGCTCTTTCTTCAACCGCGCCGTTTCCGTGGCGAAGTCGATCACGCCTTCCAGTGGCAATGCGACAGTCGCTTCGCCCAACACGATCTGCGCCGAGGCTTTTGGAACCCGGTCTTCAAAGGAGATTGATGATAGCCGCGCCAGGCGGATGATTTCATTTTCCCAGGCGGATGCAATGCGGCGCGAATCTTTGTTGGCGCCGACAAGCACGCAAGGGAATTTCAGGCCGCCGGAAATGTTCATCTCGGCACGCACCGAACGGATTTCGGAAATGATGGCAATGACCCACTCGATCTCCTTGTCCGCCTTGGCGTCACCCAGGCCTTTGTAACTTGGCCAGCTCGCTTCCATGAGCCAATGCTCACGCGTGGCGGTTTGTTGCCAAAGTTCTTCCGTCACAAACGGCATGAAGGGATGCAGCAATACCAATATCTGGTCGAGAACCCAGGCGGCCGAGGCCTGTGTTTCTTTCTTGGCGGCTTCATCCCTGCCACCCAATATCGGCTTGATCAGTTCCACATACCAGTCGCAATAAACATTCCACACGAATTGATAGAGCGCCGCTGCGGCCTCATTATAGCGATGCTCTTCGATTGCCCTTGTCACCGTATTGCGCGTGCGCGAAGCTTCGCCGGCAATCCAGCGGTTGACTGTGACGCGCGCCGCCACCGGATCATAATTGGGATCGCGCTTCACCCCGTTCATTTCGGCAAAGCGCGCGGCGTTCCACAGTTTGGTGCCGAAATTGCGATAGCCCTCAACGCGGGATTTGGCGAGCTTGATGTCGCGCCCCTGGGCCGCCATGGCAGCCAACGTGAAGCGCAGCGCATCGGCGCCGAATTCATCCATCAGGTCCAGGGGATCAATGACATTGCCCTTGGACTTCGACATTTTCTGGCCCCTCTCGTCGCGGACCAGCGCATGGATGTAAACCGTGTGGAACGGCACTTCCTTCATGAAGTGCAACCCCATCATCATCATGCGGGCCACCCAGAAGAAGATAATGTCAAAGCCGGTGACCAGCACATCGGTTTTGTAGTGCCGCTTTAACTCCGGTGTCTGGTCCGGCCAGCCAAGCGTCGAGAACGGCCAGAGCGCGGACGAGAACCAGGTATCGAGCACATCTTCATCGCGCGTAAGAGGAACCGATGAACCGACGAACTCCCCAGTCCCTATGATGCTATTGAGAAGCACTTCCTTCATAAACTCATTGCGCTCCAGAACCTCTACTGGTTTTTTGTAAAATGCTTTGGCCGCATCAATTGCTGCGGTTTCCGTCTCCTCGCAAAATATCTTTCCTCCCGGCCCATACCAAGCCGGAATCTGGTGCCCCCACCACAGCTGACGCGAGATGCACCAGGGCTGGATATTGCGCATCCATTCGTAATAGGTCTTCTCCCAGTTCTTGGGCACAAAAACCGTATCGCCTTTTTCAACAGCAGCGATGGCGGGCTTGGCCATCTCTTCTGCATTCACATACCATTGTTCTGTCAATCGAGGTTCAATCACGACATCTGATCGGTCACCATGAGGAACTTGATACAAGTGTGGTTCAAATTTTTCGATCAGCCCTTTCTCTTCAAGCATTGCCACAATCTGCTTGCGAGCGTCAAAGCGATCAAGTTCGTCAAGATTTCTCAGTCGATTTAATTCTGGATCATTGACTCTGTATTGCACGTATTCATCCGAGCCGTCTGGGAATCCTCCAAGGCTTGCGACCAATTCTTCGACCCCACCGACGCTCTTGGCAAATGTCGTCTCGCGCCAAAAATCGAAATTTTGAGCTATCGAAATTCTTGCAGTTGAGTCCATAATACTAATCTGTTTGAGATCATGTCGCTTGCCCACTTCGAAGTCATTGAAGTCATGGGCCGGTGTGATCTTCACAGCGCCCGTTCCCTTTTCCGGGTCCGCATAGTCATCGCCGACAATCGGAATGAGACGACCGACCAATGGCAGGCGGGCATGCTTGCCAATCAGATGCTTCAACTTCTCGTTTTCAAGATGAACTGCCACCGCCGTATCGCCCAGCATGGTTTCAGGCCGCGTTGTGGCCACGACAATTTCTTCACCGGGAGCACCGTCAACAACGGCGTACTTGATATACCACAGTGATCCCTTCACTTCCTTCTGCACCACTTCCAGATCGGAAATGGCGGTCAGGAGCTTGGGGTCCCAGTTCACCAGGCGCTTGTCCTTGTAAATCAGCTTTTCCTTGTAGAGCTGCACGAACACCTTGCGCACCGCGTTGGACAATCCCTCATCCATGGTGAACCGTTCGCGCGACCAATCGCAGGATGCTCCAAGGCGCCGGAGCTGCTTTGAAATGATCCCGCCGGACTCTTCTTTCCACTGCCACACGCGCTTCAGGAAAGCCTCGCGGCCAATGCTGCGGCGGTCGGTCTTGTTTTCCTTCATCAGCAGGCGTTCGACAACCATCTGCGTGGCGATGCCCGCATGGTCGGTGCCCGGCTGCCACAACACATCGCGGCCTCGCATGCGTTCAAAACGGCAGAGAATGTCCTGTATGGTGTTGTTGAGCGCATGCCCCATGTGGAGCGAGCCGGTCACATTGGGCGGCGGAATGACAATGGTAAACGGCTTCGCCTTGGGCTTCCGTCCCGGCTTGAAAAAGCCGCGCGATTCCCATTCCTCATAGAGGCGGGTTTCCATTTCCGATGGGGTAAAGGTCTTCTCGAGCATAATGGGAATCTTTGGTTGCTGTTTTGGGCGCTATAAACACTACCGCGCCCCGGCATGCAACTGGAGCCTGACCGCTATTGATTGGATCAGGCACCGTAGGGCCCTCATCCGGCCATTGCTTGCGCGCTTGCAGCGCAAGCTTGCAAGCGTGGCCACCTTGTATCATCGATTTATGCTTTGGTTGAATTGTGTGAAGCTTGGTTCTGTTCCGCGAGGAACGCATGAGAGAAGGTGCCCGACAGGTCTGCGAAGCTAAAGCTTCGCTGGGATGAGGGCTCGTTCACCAAGTGCTTCAATTAAAAACTAAGGCGCGCAGGCGCCCTATAAAAACTTCACGCCCATCTCGTTCTCCCTGAACCAGACCTTGCGGGCAATCATTGAATCTGCGCCAGAAATTGTAAGTTCAAATAAGGCCGGGACCATATAGGGCTCCGAAACAATGAGCCTGGCGCCCCGCTCGCTGACATTGCGCACCGTGCAATTCATCACGGATTTTCGGTCATTGAAAACCAGTTGGCCATCCTTCAAACGCCGCAAGCGCTGGGATTTCCGCTGTTCAGACTGATACAACTCGGTTGACATGAAAATTAACAAAGCAAGGCCCGTACCAACCGGCCATGGTTAACGGCCGCGCCGCGCCACCCGCTCAATTTCCTCGCGAACCAGCTTTTCGACGAGACTTGGCAAATGTGCATCAAGCCAACTCCGCAACATGCCTTTCAGCAGGTCCTGGGTCATGTCTTCGATGGAACGTTCCCCCAGGGCCCGCGCCATGAGGGTATCGGCAAGCTGGTTAAAGGAAGAATTTGCCGCATCTGCCGTGTTGGCTGACATGAGCGGTGTGGAAGGCAGATAGGCCGGTTCTTCCTCGGCCCAGCCCACCTCTTCCGGATAGACTTCTGCCGCTTCATAGCTGCCGCGATAGTCCTGGGAAGGTGGCAGGTGGTCCTGAATGGTGGGGCGGAGCTCCGGCGCTTCGGGCTCGTGCCTGACGCGCAGTGCCCAGGGCGCGGCATGCCCGTCCCCACCTAAAATTCCGGCAAAACCTGAGTTTGATTGGGGCTTGGGTGGTAGCTGCGGCGCACTGGGGAGGCCTTGCGAACGCGGAATGGGTTCGGCAAAACCCGCATTCTCGCGGTTTTTCTGGATCTTATTGCGCAATTCGGAGATTTCACCCGAAGCATCACGGCGAACCGGAGCCTCATCGTCATATTTTACCCGCAGTTCACGCATGGCCCCTTTGAACGGCGTATCCTGCGCCGCAGGCAAGGCGGGTTTCGTGTTCTTTCCGATATCAGAGTCAATGGCCTTGCGGATGGAGGCCAGTAAACTCTCCATGTCAGGTTCACTTGTCACCGCTCATTTCCCCTTGCGCAACTCATACAAACCACGTGGCAAAACCCCGGCCCGGGCCTTTACTCGATTGTATCGGCCCCTGTGCCAAACCACTTGCCGCGCACGTTCAGGTAATTTTCGTCGGCGTCATAATACTCAACCGGAAGTGAAAGATCACGCGCCGTCAGGCGGCCGATGGAAGCCAGTATCTGGTAGGCCTTTACAATCTGGTCGCGCTCGGCGGAGACCAGCACAATCTGCGCCGTTACAACTTCTGTTTGTGCATCGAGGACATCAAGGGTGGTCCGTGAGCCCACAAGATATTCCTGGCGCACACCATCAAGAGCAAGCTCGGCAGCCGAAACCTGCGCCTTGGCCGAGCGGATAATTTCGCGCGCCGCGGTAAGATCATTCCACGAGGTTGAAACACTCTCTCGCACCGCGCGGCCGGCCTGAATGACTTCCAGGCGGCGCTGGCTGGCAACCTGTTTGGCTTGCCGCACCGATGAGTAAACCCGGCCCGCTTCATAAAGCGGAATGGTGAGCACGCCTTCAATCCTAGCACTTTCAGACGATCCAAGGCCTATATTCGGATTATCGTTAAACTCAGCAAATGCGCCCAAATCCACCGCGGGTAGCAGATCGCCTTTGACTACTTCCGTGTCGTAGTTCGAAGCTTCTTCAACATATGCGGCAGCCAGAATATTGGGATTTACCTCCTCCGCAATCGCTTGCGCCTCGTCCAGTGTTTTCGGCAACCTGGCAAGCTTTGGATATTTCAGGTTTCCAGGCTTATGCCCCACCACATTGATGTAATTGGCTACGCTTGCGGCCAGTAACGACTTGGCGAAGGCCACATTCGATTGCGCCTGGGCGACGCTCGCCCGCGCCTGTGCCACATCGGTTCGCGTAATTTCACCGACTTTGAAACGTTCATCGGCGGCATTCAGCTGCGCTTTAAAAACGTCAACACTCTTTTGGCGCAACGCCACGGCCTGCCGGTCACGAATGACATTCATGTAAGCTTGAACGGCCTGAAAAAGTATATCCTGCTCGACGGTCAGGAGGCCTTGCTTTCCGGCCTCGACGTTGGCCTCCGCGGATTTGGTTTCGTTGATGGTTTTGAATCCGCGGAAAATTGGCTGTGACAGGCCGATGGACACCGTTTTCGGGGAGAATTCCGCTGAGGGAGCCGTATTCGAATCCGACCACACGTTGGCGATGGAACCTTCCGAGTTGACCGTGGGACGCCAGCCAGACAGCGCTTGCGGCACCAACTCGTCGGTTCCCCGCTGCCGCGCCCGCTCTCCCCTTAAAGTGGGATTACCCTTATAGGCTGAGACCATGGCCTCAACCAGCGATTCAGCCGAGGCCTGACCGGCTCCCACTGCAATGGCCGATGAAATTAAGACTATCCGCGTCCAACGCTTTAAGACACTTTGCATCCCGCACCACACTATTTGACTCGCGCCGCCCCTAGCCACAGTTTATCTGCGGTTCTTTATTCGGGCTTTAACCCTAGTTTATTCTGGGCTCGAATCGAAGTGTATTTTTGCAACTGTCGTTAAAAAACAAATAACGTCTTTTCTACCGGAAAGCCGGGAAGTGGCGCAATTGACACATCAAAAGCGAAGCGCGACGAGCGATGCCCCTCAGTCGCGGTTGCAACCTGCATCTTGGAAACATCCGTGTTACCTACGGCCGCAACAACGCGCCCGCCATTTGCCAACTGGCCAAACAGGCTGTTTGGCACGGCTGCAATCCTGCCCTCGACAAGGATGACGTCATAGGGAGCACCAGCCGCATGGCCCGCGGCAAGGGGGCCTTCAACAATCTGAACCGTATCGCAATCCGCAAGATGGCGTCTGGCAAGATCAGCCAATTCCGCATCGGACTCGAGGGCCACAACCGACTGCGCCAGCATTGAAATGACTTTGGCGCCATAACCTGCGGCCGCCCCGACAACCAGAACCCGGTCCGTAGGCTTGATCAGGGCCAGGTGAATCATGCGGGCAAAAGCCATGGGTTCAATCAGATAACGCCCGTCCTTCAGCAGCACATCTTCATCCAGATAGGCAATTGTCTTGCGCTCTGCCGGCACAAAGTCCTCGCGTTTAACCCGCGCCATGGCATCAATGATGCGATGATCCGTAATCCCATTGGGGCGCACCTGTGATTCGACCATGTTGTGCCGCGCCGCTGCGAATGTCGTCATTTATTGGTCCATATCACTTGCTGGTTAAGGTGCCAGCCAAATTAGCCTCGAACCTCGTCTTTGCCAAGCAAACTGTTGCCAGCGATTCAATATGTTGGAGGATTTGGTTGTTTCCTCAACTTCCATCCCTTATACAGCCCACCCGAAGGCCTCGTGGCGGAGTGGTTACGCAGAGGACTGCAAATCCTTGCACCCCAGTTCGATTCTGGGCGAGGCCTCCAAATTCCCTATAATTTTTCGTCCCGCGGCGCCCCGTAACCAATAATTTTGGCAAGGCCCGGCCAGCGCTTATGCAACCAGTTGCCAGTCCTGACCGTGGCATTCCGGCGAAACCGGCGCACTGGCGGTAAATCAACCGAAAGGACGACCAGCCCCAGCGGAATCATCCAAAAGCCCAGAATTGGCAGGAATCCCAGGAGCCCGCAGAGGATAAGGAGCACGCCAAGCACTATACGCAGCAGCGGATGGCCCGGAACATTTACCTTGTAACCTGCAAAATTGACTGTTGGCACGATAATCCCTTCTTCACACTAGTCCCTATATAGTGCGGCATTGCGGCATGCAAAGGTGGCCGGCAAAGTAACAACAAAATGTCTTTTAGTCTGTATAACCCTCTGCTATAGGGCGCACCGACATTCCTCGATAGCTCAGTTGGTAGAGCATTCGACTGTTAATCGAATGGTCGCTGGTTCGAGTCCAGCTCGAGGAGCCAGTTTCAATAAAGCCGATTCCGCCAGGGATCGGCTTTTTTATTTGACTGCCACCGGGTCTTGTATATAACTTATTGGTTATAGAACCAGCGAGTTATAGAATAATGATCCCAAATCACCTCAACGCAACCTTTGCAGCACTTGCCGACCCCACGCGGCGGGCCATTCTGGCCCGGCTTGTTTCAGGCGAAGCGTCCGTGGCCGAACTCGCCAAGCCCTTTGCCATGAGCCAGCCTGCGATATCAAAGCACCTCAAGGTTCTCGAAGGTGCGGGCCTGATTTCACGTGGCCGTGACGCCCAAAAACGGCCCTGCCGTATCGAAGGCAAACCGCTTGCCGAAGCAACGGGATGGCTGGAGCGCTACCGCAAGGTTTGGGAAGGCAATTACCAGCGCCTCGACGCCTTGCTGGATGAATTGCAATCGCAAAAGAAACCGCAGAAGACCAGGGAGAAACTGAAATGAAGAACAAGGGAACTTTGAATCTTTCAACATCCGCGGAGCGGGAAATCGTGATGACCCGTGCCTTCGATGCCCCGCGCCATCTGGTGTTTGATGCCTTGACCAAGCCCGAACTGATCAAGCGCTGACTGCTGGGACTGCCCGGCTGGTCCATGCCCATCTGCGAAGTTGATCTGAAAGTGGGCGGCCGCTATCGCTATGTATGGCGCCATGACGGTGATGGAGGGAATATGGGCATGGGCGGCGTTTTCCGCGAGATAGTGACTCCCAAGCGGCTTGTACAAACAGAAAAATTTGATGAATCCTGGTATCCCGGAGAAGCTTTGGCAACGGCCGTCCTGGTCGAGCAGAAAGGCAGGACGACACTCACCACCACCGTGCTTTACGAGTCCCGTGAAGCCCGCGACGGCATTCTCAAATCAGGCATGGAACGGGGAGTGGCTGCAAGCTATACCCTCAAGCCCCAGGAGTTGCTGAAAAAAGGTGAAACTTCGGGGTGAGGAGCGTGGCCAGGGTTTCTTTCATCTCCGGCAGGGCTGCGAAGAACTCGTTGATGGCGGATTTGAAACCGGCGAGGGTGGGATGGAA
>CAZAMS010000326.1:0-6619 GCA_964486305.1 uncultured Aestuariivirga sp. | reverse complement strand
TCCGAGTTCCGCTACCGCGAGGCGCCGCTTACGCGCGATGGTTTGACCATTGTGATCTCACAATCAGGGGAGACGGCGGATACTTTGGCTGCGCTGCGCTACAGCAAGTCACAGGGGCAACATACGCTGGCCCTGGTGAATGTGCCGGAGTCGACGATTGCGCGCGAAGCCAGTGTGGCGCTCCGCACCTATGCTGGCCCAGAAATCGGCGTGGCCTCAACCAAGGCCTTTACCTGTCAGCTTGCGGCCCTTGCCTGCCTTGCCCTGCTTGCCGCCAAGCAGCGGGGAAATCTTTCAAAGGCTCTGGAGCAGGAACTTGTCGGGGCCCTGGTTGAGGCACCGCGACACATGTCCGAAATCCTGAAGCAGGAAAAACACATTGCCAGCGTGGCGCGGGAAATTGCCCATGCCAAGGATGTGCTTTTTCTGGGACGGGGCATCAATTACCCCATCGCCATGGAAGGCGCCCTGAAGCTCAAGGAAATCTCCTACATCCACGCGGAAGGCTATGCGGCGGGCGAGCTGAAGCATGGACCCATTGCCTTGGTTGACGAGAACATGCCGGTGATCGTGATTGCACCACATGATGATCTCTATGAGAAAACCATTTCAAACATGGAAGAGGTGGCGGCGCGCGGCGGGAAAATTGTGCTCCTCACCGATGATGAAAGCAGCACCCACAAGACCTTCCACCGTATCCGTGTGCCCAAAGCGCATTCCTTCATCAGTCCCTTGCTCTATGCGGTTCCGGTGCAGCTTCTGGCCTATCACGCGGCTGTTTTCATTGGCACAGATGTCGATCAGCCACGCAATCTGGCGAAGTCGGTTACGGTGGAGTAAGCGCAGCAAGACCTGAGCTACAGGAGGCATCTTTTGAGACAGGCACAATTTCCAGTATAGTTGCTGACCGAATCAAAAATGAGGAGAATGGGAAATGAGATTTAGTGCGCCAACCGGCTTAGTATTCCTCATCGCATTGATTGTTGCCGTCGTTGCGGTGTTGGAGCAGATGGGTACCATTTCTTTTGTTCCGCTTGCCTCAGTCTGGATCATGGCAATTGCCTATGCGGTTCTTGCCGCTGGTTGCATCATCAAAGGCATCTGACCGGGCACGCGAATGACTTAGCCGCGACTTGGCAGCCGCGCAATTTGGTAAGGCCAGTTACGGTGGAATGAAAGCTTTTTTAACTGGCGACCGGTGTTTGATTTGCCATGTGAAGACAGCAATGGAAGCAAAGCAGAGAGCCGCCGTTGTGAAAAAGCTGGCGTAAGCCGCCACTTCTGCTGAACGTTCCTTCAGGAAGTAACTGAATACTTGAGCAAACATGGGTGTACCCAGCAGCATTGCCAGGTTTTTTGCGCTGGCAATGCCACCCTGAAGCTCTCCCTGGGCATCGGCTGGCGCATCTCCTGACATGAGTGCCGTAAGGGCGGGGTCGGCGAAGCCCTCAGGCGCGTTGATAACGGTAAACAGCAATACCATTCCATTGCCGGGTGAAAACGCAAAGCCAACTGCAGTTACCGCGGCCATTGATAAACCCAACACAACGGTCTGCCACTGACCTAAAAGCCGCACTGCCGGACCAGTCAGAAATCCCGAAGTCAATGCCATAACAAGTCCAAAACAGGCAAGTGTCAGCCCGATTGTGGATTCACTCCAGCCAAATCGCGCAATGCCCCAGAAGGGCCAGATCGCCGGATAGACCGACGTGGCGAAGTAGTAGAGAAACATCACGATGGACAGGGGGATAACCTGGCGATAGGTCAGGAAAACCTTGAAGGTGCCAAAGGGGTTTGCGCGCGCAAACGAAAATGGCCTGCGCATGTTGGCTGCCAATGTTTCCGGCAAAACATAATAGCCAAAGATAAAATTAAGCAGCGATATGAAAGCGGCGGCAAAGAACGGAACGCGCGGGCCGTATTCACCCAGGAAGCCACCGATTGCGGGTCCGATGATAAAGCCAAGGCCATAAGCAGCCCCGATGTAACCAAACACCCGGGCGCGTTCCTGCTGTTTTGTAATGTCTGCAAGATAGGCATTTGCGGTGGTGTAGGACGCGCCGCACAGGCCAGCAAATATGCGGCCCACAAAGAGCCACCACAGGTTTGGGGCAAACGCGGTCAGCAGATAGTCCACCGCGAGCCCGAATACCGAGATCAATAGCAATGGTCTCCGGCCACAGGTATCCGAAAGGTTGCCGATCAGGGGGCCAAACAGGAACTGCATTCCGACATAGGAAAAAAACAGCCATCCGGAAATGAGCGTGGCATTTGCAAGATCGGTTTTACCAACGGTTTCCACAATTTTGGGCAGGACTGGAAAAATGAGGCCGATGCCAGCCATGTCGAGAAACACGGTGACGATGACAAACGTGACGGCAAGCCGGATGTCGGGTGTTACTTTTGCCGGTTCAATGGTCATGGATTAAATAACGATGCAATTTGAATGATTTTACGGTGTCAGGGAATATTTTCAGCTTGGCCCAGCGCCAAGAACTAGTGAGCTCGGTGCTCGCGCAGCATGTAGCTGTTTTTTTTCGCGTCGAAGCTCTTGAAATATTCGCTGACCTGCGGATGGCGCACGGGTGTTCCCGTCACATCAACGAGCAGATTTTGCTCAGAGACATAGGCCACATATTCCGTGTCTTCATTTTCGGCGAGCAGATGATAGAAAGGCTGGTCGCGGCGGGGGCGGGATCCCTCTGGAATAGAACTCCACCATTCCTCGGTATTGCTAAAAACCGGATCCACATCAAAAATTACGCCACGGAACGAAAACAGCCGGTGCTTGACGATCTGACCGATCTGAAACTTGGCTGTTGGAAGCTCGCTCATGTCACCTGATTGCCAAGAGTAACGCTGGAAGGCAAGAGGGTTTTAGGCACGCATCGCAAATGGCAGATGATGTGTTGCCGAAAGGCCATGGTGCATCACAAGGCGCTTAAGCGGGCCAATATAATGCAGCGCTGCGAGGCTGGCGGCGCGGGCGCCCTCCAGTGGCAGCAAACCCAGGAGTAGGGATTTGTTCATGAGATCAATAAGCTGCTGGCGAGGCAGAACTTCGGCGCGCCGCGCGGCATTGAATTCAGCCATGACGCCATCGCTTCCGGCATCCTTGCTTGCGAGAATGAGATCGGCGGCGAGGGCCGCATCGCGCAGCGACATATTAAGGCCTTGCGCACCGATCGGGGGAATCACATGGGCGGCCTCACCAATCAGGATCACGCGATCCTTTGCGAATTGGCGGGCAGTTAAGCCCTTCATGGGGAATGATTTGCGCGGGCCAAGGTTTGAAATGAGGCCTAATTCGCCGTGGGTTTCAATTTGAATTTCGGCGGCCAAGTCCTTGTCGTTCATTGCCATAAGAACTTCGGCGCGGGCTGGGCGTTCCATCCAGACGAGGCTGGAGCGATTTTCGGGCAGGGGGACTGTGGTGAAAGGGCCTGCGGCCTTGTGATATTCCGTCGAAATATTGTCGTGGCCCATGGAGTGGGCGAAGCTTGTGGCGATGGCTGCCTGATCATAGGACCAACTATAAGTGGCAATGCTTGCAGCTTTTCGCATGGCTGAGTTTGCACCATCGGCGGCGATGCAGACTGATGCGGATATTTTGGAAGCGTTGGACAAGGTGATGTGGATGGCGTCACCATTGGATTTTGCAGTTGTTGCCGTGGCTTCGATGAAGGTAACACCGAGGTCTTCGGCGCGTTTGCGGAGAGCGGGCAGAAGCTGGCTTAACGGGATGTTCCAGCCGAAGGCCTCCAAATTCAGTTCCTGTGAATCAAATTCGAGGCTGGGGGCCATTAACAACGCACCTGTATCATCAATCATGCGGAGCTTGCGCAAGGGCGCTGTGACCCCTTCCAGACTTCCTGGCCAGATATCGAGATAGCGCAAGAGCTGAATTGAGGGTTGCATCAGGGCCACGGTGCGGGGATCGTCAGTGGATGCCGGGGCCATAAGGGCGGTCGCCACGCCCTCTTTTGCAAGGAGTGCTGCTGCGGCAAGGCCAGCGGGACCAGCACCTGCAATGAGTGCTGTGAAATCAGCCACCTCTAACTCGCAACCAGCGCGGTTTTCAGCATGCTTTCCCGCGTGGAAAAACTGGTGTGGAAGCTTGCGAGATGAGTGCGCGTGTCGCGCCATTTGAGGGCGGGCAGGCGGAAATCGATGTAAGACAGGGCGACTGCCGCGGCGATGCTACCTGCGGTGACATCGGCAAGTTCGACCTGCCAGTTTTTATCCATGTCGTCCATGGCGGCATTGATGCGCTGTTCGGTCCGCGTCATCCACTCGGTCCACTGCAGTCCTTGCGGGCGCATGGCGGTTTCATAGCGATAGGCCACGGCGACATCGGCCAGTCCTTGTCCCAATGCTTGCAAAGTGAGAATGCGGAAGCGCTTCACACCTTCATCGGGGATCAGTGTCTTGTTGCCTGCGACATGGGCCAGGTACTCGATAATCACACGGCTGTCATAAATCGTATGGTGATGATTGGTTTCGAGGACCGGGATTTTGCCAAGGGCCGAGAGGCTTGTCAGTTTTGGGTTTGCCTGGGTGGGTTTCACAGCCTCTTTGATATGTTCAAGCTTGCCAGCAAGTCCGCATTCATGAGCGGCGACAAGGCACATGCGCACAAAAGGAGAAATTGTATCGCCATAAATTTTCACGGGAGCTTACCTTCTGAAATGGTTCAGTTTGTAAGCCCAGCTTAGACGATGGACGGCGATCAATGAAGAGCGAAACGTCGCGTCAGTATTTCCTTAACAGCCCCACAAGGCGGCCCTGAACGCGCACGCGGTCCGGTCCAAAAATGCGGGTTTCATAGGCGGGGTTCGCAGCTTCCAAAGCCACGGACTCACCCTTCTTGCGCAGGCGCTTGAGGGTTGCTTCCTCATCGTCAATGAGGGCCACGATGATTTCGCCATTGTTGGCGGTATCGCCCTTGCGGATGAGCACCGTGTCGCCATCGAAAATACCGGCATCTATCATGGAGTCGCCTTTGACCTCAAGGGCGAAATGTTCACCGCCACCCAGCATTTCAGGGGGGATGGAGATATTATTGGTATGATCCTGGATGGCAGAAATGGGAACACCTGCCGCAATTTTCCCCATCAGGGGAACCATGATGGCACGCGGAATTCCGTCATTGGCTGCAGGCATGGGTTTCACCTTGCCAAGGCTGCCCTGAATGACATTGGGCGAAAAGCCGGATTTTTTGGAGGCCAGACTTGGGGAGTGGGACTCGGGCAGCTTGATTACTTCCAAGGCGCGGGCACGGTTGGCCATGCGCTTCAAAAAGCCCCGCTCTTCCAAAGCCACAATGAGCCGATGCACGCCGGACTTTGATTGCAAGTTCAGGGCGTCCTTCATTTCCTCGAAAGAGGGCGGAACGCCCTCTTCTTTCAGGCGCTCATTGATGAAAAGCAGTAGTTCAAGTTGTTTACGCGTGAGCATGGGCGTTGCTTTCGTTGCAGGGGACGGAATCAGAACAAACCTGCAACATCTATACAGGTTCCGGTTTAGTTCTGCAACTGTTTACTTTTGGTGCGGTTAGAAATCGAGATTCAGGATGGGAACAAAGTCGCCGGGCATGGCTGCGGGCGCACTGGGGGGACGGATGATGAGGCAGTGGGCGTCGCGAAAGGTGCGCTGCATGGAAGAGTCTTGTTTGTTGAAGGGCGTGGCCGTCCGGGAGCCATCGGCAGCGGATTCGAGCATGGCACGAATATAATCCTGGCGGCTGTCGTTGGCGTTCATGGCGGCTCCCAAGCGCGCCATTGTGGCAACGCCCTCAGGGGGCAAGCCTTGCAGACAATCCAGCAGGGGTTTCAGAAACAAGCGGGCACAGACAAGTGCCGATACCGGATTACCTGGCAAGCCGAGGACATGCTGCTTGCCCTTGCGGCCATACATGAAGGGCTTGCCCGGGCGCATGGCGATTTTCCAGAAATCAATTTTGACACCAGTGTTCTTCAGCGCCTGCTGGATGAAATCATGATCGCCGACCGATGCGCCGCCCGTGGTGACGATGACATCGGCCTTTGCCATCCTGAGGATGGCGCGCTCGGTGGCTTTCAGATTGTCCTTCACGATGCCGCAATTGATGACTTTGGCACCTAAACTTTCGGCCATGGCGGCGAGAGCGTTGCTGTTGGAGGAGACGATTTGATCGGCGCGGGGTTTTGCCCCTGGCAAAACCAGTTCATCGCCGGTGGCAATCACCGCGACGACCGGTTTCTTCCGTACACTGAGGATGCTGCAATTCATCGCCGCAGCGAGGCCAATGTCTCTGGCATTCAGGCGGATGGAGGCGGGGAGAAGGGTTTCGCCTTTTTTGAAATCAAGCCCGCGGGGGCGAATGTTTTGGTGCGAACGGGCAGGGCTTAGAATAGTGACAATTTTCCCCTTGGCTTGAGTGTTCTCCTGAATGACGACGGCATCAGAAGTTGCTGGCACGGGAGCGCCTGTGAAAATGCGCGCGGCCTCGCCTGGCTTTAGCTTACCCTTGAAAGCGTGGCCCGCAGCGGAAATGCCGACGACGGAGCGTTCTGTGGTTGTGTCTACCGAGCGCACGGCATAGCCATCCATGGCCGAGGCATTGAAGGGAGGCTGATCG
>CAZAMS010000325.1:0-7630 GCA_964486305.1 uncultured Aestuariivirga sp. | reverse complement strand
GAACCGGAGGAAGGGAAGAGGAACACTTGCCCATCGCGGGATTTGAAAATTTTCTTCAAGTCGTCAAAAAGTGGAAGAGTGAAAGCGGGGAGATCGGGCGCGCGCTGGTCTTCCATGCTGATATCCATGGCAAGGCGCACGGCCTGGGGCACATTGGTTGGCCCCGGAATAAACAATCCCCTGATGCCCGGCATGGTATCCTCCCTGAAACATTCCGGTTCATTCCGGATTCGTGAGGGCGAGTATGAGCGGGTAGGTAAAATACTGAAACACTCGGAACACTGGCCTTATGGCATCCAAAAGTGTGGTATTTCTCCTATTCTTTTAGGTATAAAATTAAGATGGCGCTTGTTCATTCCTACCCATTAGGGTAGATAGTGGCCATGAACAGTCCCATTGACCTGATCCTCGGTGATCCCAATCCGCTGATGTTGCAGGCGCTTGCGGAGATTTTTGACCGGGACCGACGCTTCAGCCTGATCGCCTCCTCCAAGACGGCGGAAGGGTTTCTGGAAGCCTGTCTCAGGGCGCCTGTGCCCCTAGGGGTGATCGACTGGTCGCTACCTTTGCTTGGGGCCGAGCGCTTGCTTGCCATTTTACGAGACAGGCCAAAACCGCCACGCATCGTGATCTATGCCTCCTCCAATGATCCCGACATTCCGCGCCGGGCCATGGCGGCAGGAGCTGCAGGATTTTGCACACGCGACACAGCGCCTGAACAATTGCTCGACATCGTTGCGACTGTTGCGGCGGGGCGCATGGTGTTTCCATTCCTCGACGTGCGTGCTCTCAAACGCGACCCGCGCGAAGAGTTGACCGACCGCGAGAAGACAATGCTTTCAGCGCTGGCGCGGGGACGTACCAATAACGAGCTGGCGAAGGAGCTTGGAATTTCCATCAATACGGTGAAATTTCACCTGCGAAATCTTTACGAAAAACTCGGCTTCAGGAACCGCTCCCAGGCCATTGCATTCTACTATTCGCATGGCGCGGGAGGCGAGCAGGCCAGTTAGAGTTCATCCGCCTACTGACAATATTTTCTGGCAACAATTGTCGCATGGGGATTGCGGTGAGTTGCAACTTGCGACTAGTTTGTGGGCAACGCAGCATTGATCAAAGGAAGTCCCTCATGAGTTTTTTCACCGTCGAACAGGCCCCGGCGCGGCTCAACCGCAGCGAACTCGCCGTTCCCGGAAGCCAGCCGCAACTTTTTGAAAAGGCTGCGAAATCCTCTGCCGACGTGGTGTTCCTTGATCTTGAGGACGCGGTTGCTCCCGATGACAAAGCGCAGGCGCGAAAGAACATTATTCAGGCCATCGGTGATATCGACTGGGGCCGTAAATCTCTCTCGGTGCGGATCAACGGATTGGATACACACTACATGTACCGCGATGTTGTGGACGTGTTGGAACAGGCTTCCGACCGTCTTGATCTCATCATGATTCCGAAGGTCGGAACGGCATCCGATGTCTATGCAATCGACATGCTCTGTACACAGATTGAAACGGCCAAGGGCCGCAAGAAGCGGGTGGGTTTCGAGATGATTATTGAGACCGCCCTTGGCATGCAGAATGTCCATGAAATTGCAGCAGCTTCCAAGCGCAATGAGTCGCTTCACTTTGGCGTGGCGGACTATGCCGCCTCGACCAAGGCGCGCACGACTTCCATTGGGGGTGCCAATGCGGACTATGCCGTACTCACGGAGCCACTCGCCGATGGTTCGCGCGAAACGCATTGGGGTGACATGTGGCACTATGCGATAGCCCGCATGGTGGTGGCTGCACGGGCCAATGGACTTCGCCCCGTTGATGGGCCTTTTGGAAATTTTTCTGATTCGGATGCCTTCCGGGCGGCTGGGTCACGGGCTGCTGTGTTGGGTTGCGAAGGAAAATGGGCCATTCATCCTTCGCAAGTTGATCTCGCCAACCAGGTGATGTCGCCATCGGAAGCGGACGTCAACCGCGCCAAGCGCATTCTGATCGCGATGGATGAGGCTGCCAAGGCGGGCAAGGGAGCCGTTTCGCTGGATGGCCGGCTGATTGACTATGCTTCCATCCGTCAGGCGGAAGTATTGGTGCAGAAGGCGGCGCAGATAGCGGACCAGTAAGTTTCAGGCAATGGTGCCAGTTTCACTCACATCAAGGTTTAGAAAATTCGCGAATTGCACTCTTTAGAATTGATGTTAAGGTGCGTGTTACGAGAAGGGCATAAGCCCTCAAAGGGGAGACCGCATGGCAGCACGTCCTGCGCCAAAAGAAGTCGAACGGCCCATGGCAGTCGTGGTCGAGGATTTGCACAAGCGATTTGGCGAGCTTGAGGTGTTGAAGGGAGTTTCCCTTGAGGCACGTGAAGGCGATGTTGTTTCCATGATCGGCGCATCGGGCTCTGGCAAAAGCACATTTTTGCGCTGCATCAATTTTCTGGAAATGCCGACCAAGGGCCGAATCGTGGTGACGGGTGATGAAGTTGCCCTGAAGCCAAACCGGGACGGCAATTTGCATCCCAGTGACCGGCGCCAGCTTGAGCGCATTCGCACCAAGCTCGGCATGGTGTTCCAAAGTTTCAACCTCTGGCAGCATTTGACAGTGATGCAGAATGTGATCGAGGCACCCATTCATGTGCTGGGGGTTCCCAAAGCGGAGGCAATTGATCGCGCCGGAAAGCTGCTGCACAAGGTGGGCCTATATGAGAAGCGGGACCAATATCCCGCTTTTCTTTCAGGTGGTCAGCAGCAGCGCGCGGCCATTGCCAGGGCACTGGCGATGGAGCCGAAGGTGATGCTGTTTGACGAGCCGACATCGGCGCTTGACCCGGAACTGGTCGGCGAAGTTTTGAAAGTCATCCGCGATCTCGCCAATGAAGGGCGGACGATGATTCTCGTTACCCATGAAATGAAATTCGCACGCGACGTTTCAAGCCATGTGATTTATCTTCACAAGGGCAAGATTGAAGAGGAGGGGCCGCCGAAGCAAGTTTTTGGTGACCCAAAAAGCGCGCGCTGCAAACAGTTCGTCTCCGGCATTCATTGAATGGCGGGACGGGAAGGTAGGGGGCAGATGAACGGGGCAGGGTTCGCGTTTGTTTGTATCGTAATGTTAAGAAGCAAAAGATCAGCGCACTCCATGGAGTGGCGATCAATTTAGGGAGAAGAGTATGAAAGTATCACGTAGAATTATGATGGCAGCGGCTACCGTGGCACTTATGGCTGCGGCAACGCCTGCCATGGCTGACTTGAAAATCGGCGTGGCTGCCGAGCCCTATGCGCCATTCACGTCCAAGGACGCTTCGGGTGTTTGGGTTGGCTGGGAAGTAGATTTCATGAATGCGCTTTGCGCTGAAATCGTCGAGAAGTGCGTCATTGAGGAAGTGGCGTGGGACGGCATCATTCCAGCCCTGACCTCGAAGAAATTCGACGCCATCATGTCATCGATGTCAGTTACTCCTGAACGCATGAAGACGATCAGCTTCTCGGACATCTATTACAATTCGGCAGCCGTCATCATCGGGCCGAAGAGCGACGACAAGGATTTCTCACCAGAGCATCTATCGGACAAGAATGTCGGCGTTCAGGTTTCAACGACGCATTCCAGATATCTCGACAAGTATTATACGCCCAAGGGTGCGATTGTAAAAACCTACGCCACTCAGGACGAGGCAAATGCCGATCTTGCTGCTGGCCGCCTCGACTACGTGATGGCGGATGGTGTGGCACTTGATGCCTTCCTGACGTCGGAGCAAGGCACAGCTTGCTGCGAACAGAAGGGTGCTGTTCCGATCGATGTTGAAATCCTTGGAGCCGGTACGGGCTTTGGCATACGCCAGGAAGATACGGAGCTGCTGGCCAAATTGAACAAGGGCATTCAAGCCATGGCTGCCAAAGGAGCGTTTGCGCCCATCACCACTCAGTGGAAGCTGGACGGCAAGATCGTAACTCCTCCGAACCTCTAAAACTTGGCAAAACTGGCGGTCGCCCTCCATAGGCGGCCGCCAGAAACAGGATGCATCAGATATTGGTTTTTGCTGTTCTCATCAATTTTGATTTGCTGGCATTTGGCCCAACCGGCTATGGTGATGAGCTATTCTGGGGGCTAACGCGTACAGTGCAGATTGGGTTACTTGCCTACGCGTTTGGATTGACCCTCGGTTTATGCGGGGCCATGGGCAAGCTCACGGGGGGCAAGTGGCTTAAAAATATACTCGAAGGCTACACGACGCTTGTGCGGGCGGTGCCTGATCTCGTTCTCATCCTGCTTCTCTATTATGCAGGCACTGATGGTATCAACAGGGTGCTTATATCGATTGGGTTGGGGCCGATTGAGGTCAACGGTCTTGTCGCGGCGGTTTTCGTGCTTGGCTTTGTTTACGGCGCCTTTTCCACGGAGGTTTTGCGGGCTGGAATTCAAGCGGTTCCGGTTGGCCAAATTGAAGCGGCAAAAGCCTATGGCATGTCGCCTTTGTTGCGCTTCAGACGCATCATACTCCCGGCCATGCTGCCTTACGCAATACCGGGCATGGCCAATCTTTGGCTCAATATCACCAAGGCTTCGGCACTTATCTCCGTTGTGGGATTTACGGAGCTCGCACTGGCAACACGCCAGGCTGCTGGCGTCAGCAAGCTCTATCTGATGTTTTATGTCGTGACCGCACTGATTTACCTCTCCATTACGCTGATCTCGAACCAGGTATTCGGCTGGCTCGAACGTCGCGTGAGGCGGGGCCAACCAAAATTGGCGTGAGGCAACATGGTCTGGGACTGGATTCCGCAATATTTTCCGCTGCTTGTCCACGGTCTTTATATAACGTTGCTTTTGCTCGTCGGTTCGGTTGTCATTGGATTTGCACTCGCAATTCCGCTGGGCCTTGTTCAGGTCACAGGGCCTTGGCCCCTTCGGTATCTGGCGAAGGGATTTTGTACCTTTATTCGCGGCACGCCTCTCCTGATCCAGATATGGCTGCTCTACTATGGCATTGGTTCCCTTTTTCCTTTGATCGGGATGCAATTCCCCACATTCAAGGAAAATTTCTTCTGGCTCATACGGCTTGACGCTTTCTACTATGCGCTTTTAGCCTTTACCCTCAATTTTGCCGGCTATGAGGGTGAGGTGATGCGCGGCGCCTTTCTCGGTGTCCCAAAAGGAGAGCTGGAAGCGGCGCGCGCCTTTGGCATGTCGCCATGGAAAGTGTTGAGCCGTGTGTGGTTTCCTAGGGCGGTGCGGCAGGTGTTGCCTACGCTCGCCGGTGAAACGATAGCGCAGCTGCTCTCTACACCACTTGCCTTTACTATCCCGGTTATGGATTTGATGGGAGTTACATCAAGAATCCGGCAAGACACGTTTCTGATTTATGAGCCATTGTTGTTCCTGGCATTCGTTTTTATTGTACTTACCTTCCTGATCACCCGGGCTTTCAACTATTTCGAAGGTCTGGTGCCCGCGAAGCGATGAGTCTTGAAAAAATATCAGGCTTCGCGGGCGAACTTGCCGCCATCAGGCATGATCTCCACATGCATCCCGAACTTCACTTCGAGGAGTTTCGGACGAGCAAGATTGTTGCCAAGGAATTGGGCAAGCTCGGCTTTACGGTGACGACCGGCATTGCCGGGACCGGCGTTATTGGAACCCTTGTGAAAGGTTCGAGTCGCCGGAGCATGGGTATCCGTGCTGACATGGATGCGCTGCCCATTCATGAAACCAGCAATTTGCCTTACGCCTCGCGCACCGCGGGCAAGATGCACGCCTGCGGCCATGATGGGCACACCACCATGCTGCTCGGTGCGGCGCGTTACCTGGCCGAGACGCAAAATTTCGATGGCACGGTGCACCTGATTTTTCAACCCGCCGAAGAAGACATCAGCGGCGCCAAGCGCATGATCGAGGAGGGGCTGTTCAAGCGCTTTCCCTGTGATGCGGTTTTTGCACTGCACAATATTCCGGGTGACGAAACCGGGCAGATTTCGGTGCGGTCCGGGGCCATTACCGCGGCGGTTGATATTGTTGAAGTGACGGTCCAGGGGTTGGGCGGTCATGGGGCATTGCCGCATATGGCGGCGGACCCGATCGTTGCCGCATCAGGAATAGTCCTTGCGCTGCAATCCATCGTGGCGCGCAATGTTGATCCCCATGATCCCGCCGTCATTACAGTTGGGGCATTCAATGCCGGGGAGCTTGCCACCATCATTCCTGGCGAAGCGCATTTGAACATCGGCGTGCGCACCTGCACCAAGGGGACGCGGGAATTGATCCGCAAGCGGATTGAAGCGCTGGTTGACCTGCAGGCCAAGGCTTTTGGCTGCGAAGCCGACATCGTCTATAATCCGGGCATCAGTTATCCGCCTGGTTATAACACGCCGGAGCACGCCAATCTGGTGCGCGATGTGGCCATTGAAATGGGGCAAGACCCAACGCGCATTGATCTTCGCGGCCCTTACATGTTCTCAGAAGATTTCGCCTTCATGCAGGAGATCGTGCCCTCGTGCTATTTCGGCCTGGGCAACGGCAACAGCCGTTCCCTGCATGACTCTGGTTATGACTTCAATGACGAGCTTCTGGTAAAAGGCCCGGTGTTCTGGGGCAAGCTGGTCGAACGCTTTTTGAAGGCGGCGTAATTGGTGAGCCCGGCACTTCATGATTGCCCAACGCTTGGCGACTATGGCTTTTTGTTCTGCCTGATCTATCAATTCGATATTGGTTTCCAGTGAGGGAAACTCTTTAGAAAAGCCCCGCCAGCATCCGGCAGCGGGGTTTCAAAAGTTGTTGACAACTTGGTGCCATTCACAATGGCGTCACAATTTTCTGGTGTGTTTCGATCTATGCAAAAAACTTGGTACTTCCCCGTCGCGGACGGTGCATCCCATTTCGCCGATAATGGGTTCACATATTTTGAAGAGCAAGCGTCAGAAAAAGCCGCAACAATCGGCTATGAACTATTGGCGATGAAGAATGTGAGCATTGATGGTTCGCGCGTAAGCGGGTGGATGATCAGAGGAACTGTGGTTTTGAAAAGCCCTACGGTGTTTGCTTCGGCAGCCCATGTCCTTCAAGCTCAAATGGGTTGAGACTCTCGACGCGCTTTGCCTTAACAGCCTTTGCAACTTGAGCGCTTCATCAGATATTACTTACAGTTGGACTTGTTTGTTTCACGGCCCGTCATATTCTTTTGGAAATGGAGAGCGTCATGAACGAGCCTTTCACATTTGAAAATGCAGCGGTTTGCCGACAGGCCGGATACATCAGCCCTGAAAAACTAGCCACACTCAAATTGATATTCGAAGCCGTCTGCGATGAGGCTGCAATCCCGAGCGACGCCAAAGGCGAACGTCATGCCCTTGCAACCAGGTTACTGGTCGCGGGCGAATCCGTTGAGTCTGAAATGATGTTGGTTGTGACGGCTATGAAGGCCGTCTCTGACTATCGACTGGAGCCTGCCATCTCTGTAGACCATCGACAAATCCAGTCTTGAGCCACACGACAGATATTTTCAGACGGTCGCCTATAGTCGGGAATTAACGAATTCATCGCAACGCGAGCCCTCAGCCTGACAAGCCGGGGTTTCTCTTAGAGTCTGTCCGGAAAGTGCGCCGCAATTTGCTTGGGTTTTGTGCAGAAAACAAACAGGACCAGATTCCGACAAT
>CAZAMS010000324.1:0-13995 GCA_964486305.1 uncultured Aestuariivirga sp. | reverse complement strand
AGATCAAGCGTCAAGACAAGGGCTGAACATTTGGCGGCCCGGGCGCGGGCCACGAGGTCTGAGGCGAAGCCACGGTCGCGCATCACATAGAGCTGGAACCAGAAGGGCTTGTCATTGTGCTTGGCCACTTCCTCAATGGAGCAGATACTCATGGTGGTGAGCGTATAGGGCACGCCAAATTTCTGCGCGGCGCGGCAGGCTTTGATTTCCCCATCGGCATGTTGCATGCCACCAAGGCCGATAGGTCCCAGCGCCACGGGCATGGACACATCCTGCCCCACCATTTTGGTTTTCACCGAGCGGTTGTCGATGTTGCGGGCCACGCGCTGGCGGAGCTTGTACTTCTCAAAGGCCTTGGTGTTATCGGCATAGGTGCCGGTGGTGTAGGACCCGGTGTCGCAATAATCGTAAAACATCCGGGGCACACGGGCATGGTAAATCTGGCGCAGGTCTTCAATACAGGTGACTTTGGCGGGGTTCATCTCGGACTGCTTCTCGAAATAGGGCGTGGGGCCCTCTTTTGCCCGCCTTGGACTTTCTCCGCAAGGTAGTTTCTCTTGTTAAATCATCCCATTGCAGGGTAGTTTCGCGCCATGCTGAAAATGCCCGAGGCTGACCCGCAAACGCTAGGAAAGCGCGCCGCTATTGCGGCGGCGTTGCGCCGAATTGTACCGGGCGAAGGGGTGATCGAAACGGCCACGGAAATGAGCGTTTACGAGTCGGATGGCCTCACGGCCTACCGGCAGTTGCCGCTCGTGGTCGTGCTGCCCAAAACCACGGCGGAAGTTGCGAAGGTGCTACGTTATGCTTTTCAGAACAAGATCAAGGTTGTGCCGCGGGGCGCTGGCACTTCGCTTTCCGGCGGGGCCCTGCCGCTGGCTGACGGCATTGTTCTGGGGCTTTCGAAATTCAACCGGATGCTGGAAATTGACTATGAGAATCGCTGCGCGGTGGTGCAGCCGGGGGTCACTAATCTTGCTATCACGCAGGCGGTGCAGCACAAAGGTTTCTACTACGCGCCGGACCCCTCCTCGCAGATTGCCTGCACCATTGGCGGCAATGTGGCGGAGAATTCCGGCGGGGTGCATTGCCTGAAATACGGCCTCACCGCCAACAATATCCTGGGCCTAGAAATGGTGCTGATCACCGGCGAGGTCATCCGTCTTGGCGGCAAGCATCTGGACAGCGACGGGTTGGATTTGCTTGGCGTGCTTACGGGCTCGGAAGGCCTGCTCGGGGTTATCACTGAAGTCACGGTGCGGCTCCTGCAAAAGCCGGAAACGGCGCGGGTCATTCTTGTAGGCTTTCCCACCAGCGAGGATGCGGGAAAGTGCGTGGCCGATGTCATTTCCGCCGGCATCATTCCGGGCGGCATGGAAATGATGGACAAGCCCGCGATTCATGCGGTGGAAGAATTTGTCCATGCGGACTATCCGTTGGATGTGGAAGCGCTGCTTATCATTGAGCTTGATGGGCCCGCCGTTGAAGTGGACCACCTGATTGAACAGGTCTCCGAAATTGCAAAGAAAAACAATTGCAGCACGTCACGCATTTCAAAATCTGAGGATGAGCGCCTGCTGTTCTGGGCCGGGCGCAAGGCCGCCTTTCCGGCGGTGGGGCGCATATCGCCGGATTATTTCTGCATGGATGGAACCATTCCCCGCAAACGTCTTTCAGAAGTTCTCAATGGCATGGCTGAGCTTTCAATAAAACACGGACTCCGGGTGGCCAATGTCTTTCATGCGGGCGATGGCAATCTGCATCCACTCATCCTTTATGATGCCAACGTGGCGGACGAACTGGCGCGGGCCGAAGAATTTGGCGCGGATATTTTGCGGCTGTGTGTCAAAGTCGGCGGCGTGCTCACGGGTGAACATGGGGTTGGCATCGAGAAGCGCGACCTCATGCCGGAAATGTTTTCGGAAGCCGATCTGGCACAACAGCAGCGCCTCAAATGCGCCTTTGATGGCCACGGCCTGCTTAATCCCGGAAAAGTTTTCCCGACGCTCCATGCCTGCGCCGAGTTAGGCCGTATGCATGTGAAAGCGGGCAAGCTGTCATTCCCGGAGATTCCGAGATTTTGATGACGTCGACTTTCAAACCGCTGACGACACCGGAGCTGGCTGAGATTGTTGCGCGAAGCGGCAGGCTGGAGGTTCTGGGACGTGGCACAAAGCGCGGGCTTGGCCGGCCTTCACAGGCCGAGACAGTTCTGGATATGTCGGGCTTCAGGGGCATCTCGCTTTATGAGCCCGAGGAACTGGTGCTTGAAGCGGGCGCTGGCACAGCCCTCAGCGATATCGAAAGGGCGCTGGCAAAGAATGAACAGCAACTGGCTTTCGAGCCGCCGGATTACTCAAAAATGCTTGGCACCAGGCACAGTGGAACGCTGGGCGGCCTGATGGCCTGTGGGTTATCGGGGCCGCGGCGCATCAAGGCGGGCGCGGCACGCGACCATATTCTGGGTATCGCCGGGGTCTCGGGACGCGGCGAAATCTTCAAGGCGGGCGGGCGGGTTGTCAAGAATGTCACCGGCTTTGATGTATCCAAGCTCATGGCAGGCTCCTATGGCACCTTGGCGGCCCTCACTAGCATCACGGTAAAAGTCTTGCCAGCTGCTGCAACCGAGGAAACGCTGGTTTTCAGCGGCCTCAGCGATGCCAGGGCCGTGCAGGCCATGAGCCTTGCCATGCAGTCTGCCTGTGACGTTTCAGGCGCAGCGCACCTTCCAGGAACACCGGCGCAAACCCTGTTCCGTCTTGAAGGCATTCGCCCTTCGGTTAGTTACCGCCGCCAGAAGCTTGCCAGCCATCTGAAAATATTTGGGGCGGCTGATTATTTGAGTGACCAGGACTCCCGCTTGCAATGGAAGGCCATCCGCGATGTTGACCTGTTGAGCGCCGACGATGCGCGGTTTGTCTGGAAACTGTCGGTGACGCCGTCCAAGGGTGCTGAAACCGTTGCCAGAATTTCCAAGCAGCTTGATATCCGGTATTTCTACGATTGGGCTGGCGGCCTCATCTGGCTTGGGGTTCCGCGCAGCAACCAGGCCTATGCCTACATAATCCGTACTTGCGTCCAGGATGGCCATGCCACGCTTATGCGGGCCGAGGAAGACGTGCGCGGGCGCATTGAGGTTTTTCAACCGCAGAATCCGGCACTTTCCGCACTTACGCAAAGGGTCAAAGCGTCTTTCGATCCTGCCGGTGTTTTTAATCACGGCCGCATGTATAAAGACATCTGACCCATGCAAACAAATTTCACGGCAGAACAATTACAAAACCCGCACACGGCGGAGGCCAACAAGATTCTGCGAACTTGTGTGCATTGCGGTTTCTGCACGGCCACCTGCCCGACCTATGTGCTGCTTGGTGACGAGCTCGACAGCCCGCGCGGGCGCATTTACCTCATCAAGAACATGCTGGAGAAGAATGAGAAAGCAACTACGGAAACCGTCAAGCACATTGACCGCTGCCTGTCGTGCTTGGCTTGCATGACCACCTGCCCTTCGGGCGTTAACTACATGCACCTCATTGATCAGGCCCGGGTGCATGTGGAAAAAACCTATCGAAGACCAATATTCGAAAAACTGCTTCGCTTCATGCTCGGCTTTGCCATGCCGCGGCCGAGGGTTTTCAGACTGGCACTGGCAGTCTCGAAACTCGCCCGGCCATTTTCGAAAGTGATTTCCGGGCTGGGCCTCAAGAGGGTTGAGGCGATGCTGGCGCTGGTTCCCTCCAAGCCCGTTATGCCTGAAAAACTGGGCGCGCCTGGCACCTATCCAGCGGAAGGTGAAAAGCGTGGCCGTGTAGCCTTGCTCGTGGGCTGCGTGCAAAGTGTGATCGAGCCTTCCATCAATGCTGCCACCATCCGCCTGCTCACACGGCTGGGATATGAGGTTGTGGTTTCGGCAGGGGAATCCTGCTGCGGCTCGCTTACCCACCATATGGGCAAGGAGGCCGATGCCATTTGGCGGGCGCGGCGCAATGTGCATCACTGGGCTAATGCCAGAGTTGAGGCAGTCATCATTACGGCTTCGGGCTGCGGCACGACGATCAAGGATTATGGCTTCATGCTGCGCCTTGATCCCGTCTATGCGGCAAGAGCCGCCGTCATCAGCGCCAAGGCAAAAGACATTGTCGAGTTTCTTTCCGGCCTTCAGCTTCCTGCGGCCTCGCAAACATTGCGTGTGACCTATCATTCGGCCTGTTCCATGCAGCATGGCCAAAACATGGGGGCAAAGGCGCAAACGCTTTTGCGCAATGCGGGATTCAAGGTTCAGGATATTCCCGAAGGCCATCTCTGCTGCGGCTCGGCTGGAACCTACAATATCATGCAGCCAGAAATCGCCACGCAGCTCAAGGACCGAAAAATAGAGAACATCAAATCCACCAATCCGCAGGTGATCGCTACGGGCAATATCGGCTGCATCACCCAGCTTGCCACAGGCACGCAAACGCCCATTCTTCATACGGTCGAACTTCTTGACTGGGCCTATGGAGGGCCAAAGCCCAACAAAATAAAGCATCTCAACGGGGGTTCTAAACATGGCTAGAACGCCAGCCGGTGTCACAATCCGCGGAAACATGTTGCCGGAATACCGCTCCATCCTGACGCCGGAAGCCCTTGGTTTCCTTGCAGAGCTGCACCGGAATTTTGAGGGTGAGCGGCAAAGATTGCTGGCCTTGCGCGCGGCGCGGGCCAGGCGTTTCAACAAGGGTGAACTTCCCGATTTTCTGCCGGAAACCCGCGCCATCCGCGAGGGTTCGTGGCGTGTGGCTCCCATCCCCGCTGACCTGCAGGACCGCCGGGTTGAAATCACCGGGCCCACGGACCGCAAGATGGTGATCAATGCGCTGAACTCCGGCGCAAGGGTCTTCATGACGGATTTTGAGGATTCAAATTCGCCGACGTGGGACAATCTCGTCCGTGGACAGATTAATCTCCGGGACCGTTGGAGTGGCGCCATGGATCACCGGGACCCGGACTCGGGCAAGCATTATGTTCTGGGCAAGAGACCTGCCGTCCTCATGGTGCGGCCGCGCGGCTGGCACCTGCCGGAACATCATGTGCGCGTCGACAGCCAAATGATATCCGGCGCGCTCTTTGATTTCGGTTTGTATTTTTTCCACAGCGCCAAGGCAACACTTCGCAATGGCTCGGGGCCCTATTTCTACCTGCCCAAAATGGAAAGCCATCTGGAAGCGCGGCTGTGGAACAGTGTTTTCACTTATGCACAGAGCGCGCTTGGGCTTCCCTTGGGGACCATCAAAGTCACCGTGCTCATCGAAACGCTGCCTGCTGCTTTTGAGATGGACGAGATCCTCTATGAACTCCGCGAACATATGGCCGGGCTCAATTGCGGGCGTTGGGATTACATCTTTTCTTTCATCAAGACGCTGGCCTCAAACAAGAAATACGTCCTGCCGGACCGTGCACAGGTGGTGATGTTCAAGGCCTTTCTTGCTAACTACTCAGCTCTGCTCATTAAGACCTGCCACAAGCGCGCGGCCTTTGCCATGGGCGGAATGGCGGCCCAGATTCCAAACCGCAAGGACCCGGAAGCCAACGAACTGGCTTTTGCCAAGGTGCGCGATGACAAGGAACGGGAAGCGCGCAATGGCCATGACGGCACCTGGGTCGCCCATCCTGATCTCGTGCCCATGGCCATGGAGGTGTTCAACGCCCTGATGCCGACGCCGAACCAGCTTTATGTCAAACGGGATGACGTCAATATTGGGCAGAAACAACTATTGGAAGTTCACAAGGGCAGCAAAACCGAAGCCGGATTCCGCGAAAACATCCGCGTCGGCGTGCAATATATCGAAGCCTGGCTCCGGGGCCGCGGGGCCGTGCCGATTTACAATCTGATGGAAGATGCGGCCACGGCTGAAATATCAAGATCACAGATATGGCAGTGGCTCAAATTTGGCGCCACCCTTGATACGGGAGCAAAAGTCACACGGAAATTCTTCGACAGGTGCATGCGGGAAGAAATGAAACGGGTCAGGCAAGAGGTGGGTGTGGGTGCCTACCAACAGGGACGATTCAAGGAGGCCATCAGCATTTTCAAAACCATGTCCACTTCGAAGAACCTCGAGCCTTTCCTGACACTGCCTGCCTACAAGAAGATTATTTAGTCCTCATCAAACTTGGATTCCACCAGTGCTTCAAGGGCTGCCATTGCGGCATCGGCCTCGGGGCCTGAGGCTTCAACGCTGATGGAGGTTCCCATGGCAGCGGCCAGCATCATCAAGCCCATGATTGATGTTGCCGGAACCGTGTGGCCATCGCGGCTCACCACGATATTGGCATCAAAACCTTCTGCGCATTTTACGAATTTTGCGGAGGCCCTGGCGTGCAGCCCGCGCTCATTGACGATTTCCAGTTCCTTGACGATTGCCGCCATCAGTCCCCCAGAATCTGACTGGCGATATTGATGTATTTACGGCCCGCATCCTGGGCGGCGGCGGCACATTTATGCAGGTTGGATTCCTTTCTCACCCGCACCAGCTTCACCAGCATGGGCAAGTTCAAGCCGGCCACCACTTCAACGCGGCCCTCTTCCAGCAGCGAAATTGCCAGGTTCGACGGCGTGCCACCGAACATGTCAGTCAGGACAATCACGCCTTCGCCGGAGTCCACGGACTTTACTGCCGCAGCGATATCGGCGCGCCTGACTTCCATTTTGTCTTCGGGGCCTATGGATACGGCGGCCATCATTTCCTGGCGTCCAACAATATGCTCCAGGGCATGGACAAATTCTTCGGCGAGGCGGCCGTGGGTTACGAGAACGAGACCAATCATTGGAAATCTACGGTGTCACACATTGTTTCGGTTTGCCTCATTTGTCGTATAAACCGGCGCACATTGCCCTTATCCTCGCCGCTTCGCAACAGTTTCACTGGCCCCTATTTGGCTGCTTCAGCCAATGCAATGCGGCACGCAGCCGGGCCGGAGCCGAGGGTGAATTTCCATCAATTTCAACGAGGGGAAGGGCCAGGCCCAAAATGTCAAAAGTGCCGTGATCGGGAAGGCGTTCGATAGCGGAATGGGATTGCAATCTGACAACAAGCAATAGGTGGACCGAGGGTTGCCTGGCCAGCGACACGATCCCGAGCCCGCGAATTTCCAGTTTACCCTGAATGGTCGAAGGGGCTGACGCAATAAGTTTGTCCTTCTGGCGGGTGACAATGACCTGATCATCGGAGACAAGTTCACTGCGCATGAGGCCCTCTGAAATTCCATGGCCCGGCTCGTCAATGAGCCTCAGCGCCAGATCGGACTTGCCGGCCCCGGGCGCGCCCAGAATCAAGACGCCTTCGCCGTTCACGCTTACGCAGGTTCCATGCAGGCAGATTTGCTCTTTTGCCATTCAGTTTGACCCGGGCGGCGTCCAGTCATCTTCGACCGCAGGCAAACGCACCACAAATCTCGCACCCAGGATTGGTTTTTCCACTCCCTCCGGGGCCCTGCCGTAGCGGTTTTCCGCCCAGATGCGGCCCTTGTGGGCATCGACGATCTGCTTGGAGATGGAAAGACCGAGGCCGGAATTCTTGCCGAATGAGCCTTCCGGACGGTCGGTGTAAAACCGTTCAAATATGCGCTCGAGATTGTCGGGCCTGATGCCGGGGCCCTGATCTTCAACGCGTATCTCGACATCGCGACCGATGCGGCGCACGCGCACATGTATCTTGGTATCCTCAGCCGCGAAGGACCGGGCATTATCCAGGAGATTCCGGAAGACCTGGCTCAACCGCGACTCGTGGCCAAGAACGACAAAGGCCAGCAACGGATCGAAATTGCTTCCCGCCGGAATCACCTGCAGAACTATCTCAGACTGAAATTCTTTTCTGGTTTCATTGGCAAGGGTTGTAATGGCGCCCAGCAGTCTTGCCACATCGACAGGATTTGATTCGGCGCGAGCAAGTTCTGCATCGAGGCGCGAGGCATCGGAAATATCAGTGATGAGGCGGTCAAGCCTTCGCACATCATGCTTGACAATCTCTACAAGCCGCGCCCGTTGCTCATCAGTCTTCACCATGGCAAGGGTTTCAACGGCGCTGCGCAGGGATGTAAGAGGATTCTTGAGCTCGTGGCTCACGTCGGCGGCAAAAGCCTCAATGGCATCGATGCGATTATAGAGTGCTCCCGTCATGTCGCGCAGTGCGCCTGAGAGATGGCCGATCTCATCGCGCCTTGCGGTGAAGTCCGGGATTTCAACGCGCTTGTTGATGCCACGGCGCACGCGTTCGGCGGCGGCCGACAGGCGGCGAATGGGTTCGGCAATGGTACCCGCCAGAAGCACCGAAAGCAGGATCGTCACCAGGGCCACGAATCCAAAGGTGAGCAGAACGATGCGGCGTTCGGCGCGCAAGACATCATCGATTTCACCGCCCGAGGTTGAGAGCACAAGTGCGCCAAGAACCGCCCTGAACCTCTGCACGGGCACGGATACCAGAACGATGATGTCACGCTTTTCATCCAAGCGGACAACACTGACCACGGCGCCATTGAGGGCGGCAGCCACTTCCGGAAAATCCTTGCCATTGTCGAGGCTGTATTCCTTCTGCAGCGGATAGTCATAGGCGAAAAACCAGTCAAAAGCAGCATTCCACCATCGGACGAGGAAATTCTGAGAGCCGGAATCGCGTGGAGGAAGATCCGTCTGAATGATATCCCCGCCGCCATAGAGAAACCTGCTGTCAACCACCAGATTGCCGTCAGGGTCGATAATCCGTCCACGGATGGTTGAATTCGCCAGCAGGCGCCGCAGCACGGGGCCGGTGGTTTCGGGATTGATCGGAAAATCTAGTTTATCGAGCTGGTCGGCATCGGGCGCGAATGGATCGGTCGTGTCTTCCAGTGAATCCGGATTGATGACAATGGACCCCGTATCGGCGGTGGCAGAACCCGCCACGGCAGCGGCAATGATTTGCGCCTGGGTGGTGAGGCTTTGCACGCGCGCGTCAATCAGGCCTTGGCGGAATTGATTGAAATAGAGAATGCCCGTCACCAGAATGACGAGACCTACGAGGTTTAGAAGGACAATCCGGCTAACCAGTCTCTGGGGCGCAAACCGATGCAGGAGGCCGCGGTGGCCTTCGACGGCCACGTCAAAATTCTCAAGCTCCTGGGCCTCTTCGCTTTCATTGCGCTCAAGGGCTTCAGTTGCCGCGGTCTTATCGAGCATTTCGCACCCTCACACGGGGGAAATTCTATTGTTCCTTGAAACGATAGCCAACACCATAGAGTGTTTCAATACCATCAAAGGCTTCATCGACCTGATTGAATTTCTTGCGCAGGCGCTTGATGTGGCTGTCGATGGTGCGGTCATCCACATAGACCTGGTCATCATAGGCCGCGTCCATCAGGGCATCTCGGCTTTTCACAATGCCTGGCCTTTGGGCCAGCGATTGCAGGATGAGAAATTCCGTGACGGTGAGCGTCACAGGCCTTGCATCCCAGGTGCAGGAATGGCGGTCCGGGTCCATGGACAGCTTGCCGCGCTCAATGACTTTTGCAACATCGGTGGGCGGTGCGGTTCCATCACGGGCCCCGGCACGGCGCAGAACCGCTTTCACCCGTTCAACCAGCAGGCGCTGGGAAAAGGGCTTCTTGATAAAATCATCGGCACCCATCTTGAGGCCGAACAATTCATCGATCTCATCATCCTTGGAGGTGAGAAAGATAACCGGCAAATCGGTTTTCTGGCGAATGCGGCGGAGCAGTTCCATGCCGTCCATGCGTGGCATCTTGATATCAAAGATCGCCATGTCCGGCGGCTGGTCCTGCAAGCCCTGGAGGGCTGCGGCACCATCATTGTATTTCTGAACGGCATAACCCTCGGCTTCCAGCGCCATGCCCACCGAGGTTAGAATATTGCGATCATCATCTACCAATGCAATCATTGCCATTTTCTTGTTCATCCGTTGTTGTTCCTGTCGGCCGCCTCTAAGGATGAAACTAGAACAAATTGTGGCAAACAGCAACGAAGGCCAGCATGACAAATGCGTAATGTTGATTAAATGACTGAAAAACCAAGCTTTTCCGGAACGGCCATGCGCCAGTTGCTCAGGCGGGCAAGGACCTGTTCGCTGTCTACCCTGCATAGGGGGGATGGAACGCCCTATGGCTCGCTCGCCAATATTGCAACCGATGTAGCGGGCTGGCCCCTCATCCTGATTTCGCGGCTGGCCTGGCATACGCAAAATCTGGAAACAGATGCCCGAGCCAGCGTGCTGGTTGGCGAGTTGCCGGCCAAAGGCGATGCGCTGGTGGGACCCCGGATCACGGTGCTGGGACGCTTTGTACCGGTTGATGACGCAAATCTGCGGCGGCGCTATCTGGCCCGGCATCCGCAGGCTGCTATGTATGCGGATTTTCCAGACTTTTCATTTTGGCGGCTGAGACCTTCGGGCATTCATGGCGTTGCGGGTTTCGGGCGCATTGAAACGCATGCGCCTGAGGCGGTATTTCCGCCGGCCACTGAAATGGAAGCGCTGGAGGTTTCGGCCCTTGAGCACATGAACCGGGACCATGCGGACGCCATCCAGCTCTATGCAACGCGGCTTCTGGGAGCCGGGTCCGGAGACTGGCGGATTGGCGCCATTGATCCCGATGGTGCCGACCTTGTTTTGGCCGAACAGAGTTTGCGCCTGAATTTTCCGGAGCCGGTTTTTGCCGCCGATGCGCTGCGGCGGAAATTTGCTGAACTCGCCCATGAAGCCAGAAAGGCCATCTTGTAATCACCGAATGTTATCCCCAGATGCCCAAAGACATCTGAAACCTAGGGAGTTACTGAAATGAAAATCGGTATCATCGGATCGGGCGACGTCGCAAAGGCGCTCGCCGGGGGATTTCTGAAACATGGCCATGAGGTGACATTGGGCACGCGCGAGGCCGGAAAACTTGCGGATTTCGCCAAGGCCAACCCGAAGGCAAAAATCGGACGTTTCGCCGATGCCGCCCAATTCGGCGAGGTTGTGGTTCTGGCCGTCAAAGGTTCAGCTGCATCAAAGGCGCTCGAGGCTGCTGGTGCGGCCAACCTTGCAGGCAAAACCGTGATTGATGTCACCAACCCTATCGCCGACGCGCCGCCAGAGAACGGCGTTCTCAAATATTTCACCAGCCTGGAAAGTTCGCTGATGGAGCAATTGCAAAAACAGTTCGTGAATGCCCATTTCGTCAAGGCCTTCAATTCGGTCGGTTCCGCAGCAATGGTCAATCCACAGTTCAAGGGCGGCAAGCCATCCATGTTTATCGCCGGCAATGATGCTGGTGCGAAGAAAACCGTGACCGGAATTCTCGATCAGTTCGGCTGGGAAGTGGAAGACATGGGCAGTGTTGAGGCGGCCCGCGCCATTGAACCTCTCTGCATCCTTTGGTGCATTCCGGGCTTTGCCAGGAACGACTGGTTCCACGCCTTCAAGGTGCTGCGATAGGGTGTGGCACCATCAAACCTTAGCCAAACGCGGGGGCTGAACCAGCTTGCCGAGAATTCCGAATTTCACAGCACCTGATGCGGCCGGAATGTTGTTGGCGAGATTGTTCACCGTGGCGTGAGCAAGGGTCGCAAATTTTATGGCTTCCTTGAACTGGGGCGGAATTCCAAACTCATCGGACGTCGTGAGGCGCAAGCCTTTCGGCATGTAGTCCTTCAACCGCTCCATCAGGCATGAATTGCGGGTGCCGCCGCCACTTGCCATGATCACCTTGATTTCGGCAATCGTCTTGACGTTGTCGGTGATCGAGCGGGTAATGGCATAGGCCGCAAACTCCGTCATGGTCGCCAGCATGTCAGCTTTGGACAAGCGGCTGTAGTCAGCCAAAATCCGGTCAGCATAGGATGAGCCAAAATCAAGGCGCCAGGCGCTGCGCGAGACCGGGCGCTTGAAGAAATCATGTTCCTTGAGCTTTTGCATCAGGGCGGAATCAACCTCGCCGCTGCGCGCCACATCACCGTTCTTGTCATAGGGCTTGCCAAACAGGGCCCGCATCACGTGGTCAATCATCACGTTGCCGGGGCCCGTATCGAAGGCCATCATCTTGGCGCGGTCAGGGTGCGCAAGCTGGCAATTGGCGATGCCACCGATGTTGAGCGTGAGAATAGGGCCGATGTCCCGGAAGGCAACATAGTCGAGATACTGCATGAGCGGCACGCCCGTGCCACCCAGCGCATGGTCCATGGTACGGAAGTGTGTAACCGCGGGAGTTTCGCAGGCGGCTGCTACGATAGCGGGCTCGCCTATTTGCAAGCCGCAGCCGTAGGGCCCATCAAGCCAGCGGCCGACCAGGTTTTCACCATCATCGAAATCGCGCAGACGGACGTGAACCGGAGGTTCCTGATAGATCGTCTGGCCGTCGAATCCGATGACTTCCAGTTCGCCGGGCTTGATGCCCGCTTCGCGCATGAGGGCACGGGCCGATTCTGCGTAGACGGCTCCGGCCAGATAGTTCAGACGGCAGAACTCAAACAGCGACACCTTGTTCTCGAACGAGCGGAGCACGATATCGGCCACGGGCCCGGGCCAGTCATAACTGTTACCGCGAATAAATTTGGGCCGCGCCGGATAACCATCACTGCCATTGATAATCTCAACAAGCACCACATCAATGCCATCAAAAGACGATCCGCTATTCAGTCCCATTACGAGTGCCAACTGGTTCTCCCCATGTCAAATTTGGATCCGTTCGCGTGAGTAAGATCCTTGAGGTGACAAATAAGTGCCAATCTTTTGATGAACATGTGGGAACCTGGCCATCATATCGTATGGTTGGCACGGGTGCTGTTATTGATCACCTCCATGATATTGGGAAGGTCATTGGATGCAATCCAGTTTTTCGCATAGGCCAGATCAAAGCCATGGTCGAGCCAGCGTTTGGTCAGGCGGCGCTCCAGCTCTTCAACGGGAACCTTCAGGTAGATCGTGAAGTCAAATAGGGCATGCAGCCGGTCCCAGGGTGGTGACCGCAGGAGAAGGTAATTGCCTTCCACCAGAATGAACCTGACTTTTTTATCCACAATGTCGGCAGCGGCGCGCGACAATTCCATGGAACGGTCAAAAACCGGAATGGCGATATCGGGTTCGCGGGCCTTGATCCGTTTCAGCAGCGCCTCGAAGCCCGGCACATCGAAAGTGAAGGGCGCGCCTTTTCTTGACCGGTGGCCGCGGGCATTCAAAATGAAATCATCAAAGTGAAAACCATCCATGGGCACGACAATTGCCGTTTCACCTTGAGCCACCAAAGCGTCGCGCAGATTTTCCGCCAACGTCGATTTACCCGAAGCGGGCGCTCCGGCAATGGCCACCATGTAACGGCTGGCATCAGCCGCCCTGGACCGTATCAGTGTTGCGAGGCTTTCCACTGCGGTCATTGCCGCACTCCACACACTGCCCGTCAGTTGGCCAAGAGCTCTTTCGGTGGCATTTTTGCACCGGTCATGAAGGCCACCGCATCCGACATGGTGAACTGCTTGGGATCTATGACGCAGAGGCGTCTGCCCAGACGGTGGATATGAATGCGATCTGCCACTTCAAAAACGTGGGGCATGTTGTGGGAGATCAGGACAATGGGCAGGCCCCGGCGCTTGACGTCGAGAATCAGTTCGAGCACACGGCGTGATTCTTTCACACCGAGGGCAGCGGTGGGTTCATCCATAATGATGACCTTTGAGCCAAAGGCCGCAGCGCGGGCCACCGCCACGCCCTGGCGTTGGCCACCGGAGAGAGTTTCGACTGCCTGGCTGATATTTTGAATGGTCATGAGGCCGAGTTCCGTCAGCTTGTCACGGGCGCGCTTTTCCATGGTGGACCTGTCAAGCATGCGGAAAAACTTGCCAAGGATGCCCTCTTTACGAATTTCGCGGCCAAGGAACATGTTGTCAGCAATGGAAAGGGCCGGCGACAGAGCCAGGTTCTGATAAACAGTCTCGATGCCGGCATCGCGGGCTTCTATTGGCGACTTGAAATGCAGCGTCTTGCCGTCGAGCTT
>CAZAMS010000323.1:0-3855 GCA_964486305.1 uncultured Aestuariivirga sp. | reverse complement strand
GCCTACAGATCAAGCGTAGATTTCATTCAGCGCTATATTTTTCCAGGCGGCATGCTGCTGACGCAAACCATTTTGAAGGAGCAGGCGGCAAAGGCGGGCTTGATTATTGAGCGGGCTGAAACCTTCGGGCAAAGCTATGCCACAACCTTGCGGCTGTGGCACGAGCGCTTTGAGGCGGTGTGGCCGGAAGTTGCCAAGCTTGGCTTCGATGAAAAATTCCGGCGCCTGTGGAAACTCTATCTCGCCTATTGCGAAGCAGGCTTTGCGGAATCCGTTGTTGATGTCGGAATATATAAATTGAGAAAGCCAGTTTAGGCCCGCTCTCCACCCCCTTCTCATCATGGCCGTGCACGACACGGCCAACTTCTTTAACGGACCGAAGAAGATGCCCGCATCAAGTGCGGGCAAGATGAAAGGAATGGCACCGTCAAATCCCCAGAAACGGCTGCAGCAGGCGACCCAAGAATGTTTTGAAGTGCGAAGGCGCTTCGGTTGCGTAGAGACAAATACAGGTCTCGCCCTCCTCAATGATGGGGCAATGTTCTGTGTCCTCATCAAGGTCAGCAATGTCACCGCGGGCAAATCTGCCGACCTTGTCCTTGAAAGCGCCTTGCAGGACCAGCGTGAGTTCCTCCCCACCGTGGCCATGTTCCAGCATGCTCATGCCGGAAGCAATTGAGAGTAGTTTCAGCGAGCCCTTTGCGTCCTTGGACAGGGGCAATTCATAAACGGAAACACCGGGGGCCTTTTTCCGCCAGCGCAGTTGGGCAAAGTCCTGGCCTGCCAGAAGCCGTTGGAGCGGCAAGGGCATGTCACGTTTCGCAAGTACGGGCTTCACCGCAATCCTGTCATCAAGACTGGCAAAAGTTGCCGCCCGGCATACATCGGATACCGCGGCGCTTTGCAGGTCACCCAGAATTTCGCCACCCAGCGCTTCGGCTTTGCGAACTGCAGTCCGGCATTCCGGGCACATGCTGATGTGGCAGGCAGCGGCAACACTCAAGGCTTCGCCCAAGGTTCCTGCCGCATAGCTGAGGATAGTGGCATCATCCAAATGGTGAACAATGGTCAATTCACCACCTCCAATAACTTGCGCATGCGCCTGTAGGCCAGACGCATGCGGGACTTCACGGTGCCAAGGGGCAATTTCAAACGTTCTGCAATCATACTCTGTGGTACGTCCTCAACATAGGAAAGGATCAGTAGCTCGCGCTGTTCTGGTGGAATTTGCGCCAAGGCGTGGACAACAAGGCTGTCTTCCTGGTTTCGGTTTAGCACATCATCACCGGCGATCTCTTCGGAGGGGGCATCAAAATTCTCGAGATCCGTGAAATGTGCCGAGGATTCCCGCCGCAAACGGTCAATGCGCAGGTTTCTGGCAATGGTGAACACCCAGGTCGACGCAGCGCCCCGCTCAGGAGAATAGAGAGCGGCTTTCGACCAGACCGCAATCATGGTTTCCTGAACCAGATCTTCAGCCAACTCAGGGGAAGCACCCTTTCGCATCATGAAACTTTTCACGCGGGGAGCAAAATGATCGAAAACCCTGGCAAAGGCTGTGCGATCGCGGGATTCCGCCACGCGAACCAGCATGGCGCCAAAATCATCCTGCTTGGCGGGTGTGAGAGGAATATGTGTCTTCTCAGCCATTCGCAGCAACACAGCAGTCATTCAGGGATTCCGACAAACCTGCGCTTGCGCCCGCGCATACGTTGGCGGGGCCGTTATGGATCACTGGAGTTTCCGCTCAATTTGCTCATTCCATTCCTTGGCAAAGACTTTCTTCCGGCCTTCAAAGGCGTCAATCTTTCCCCAGACAATCCAGTGGGTTTTTGTCGCTGTGAGCCTGCCGTAGGTTTCGGTTCGCGCGTTCCACTTGCCGCGCTTCAATTCCTCGGTCCAGTGGGTTTCCATTCTGGCCGACAGGGGATCATCGGGAAGAATGGAATAGTTTTCGCGGCCCACCGAATAGGTGATGATTTTGTGGGGCTGAATTTCGTTGGAGCCGAAATCATCAACAATTGCCAGTTTCCATTCACCGGTCTTGGGGTCAACCGTGGCTTCGCGTTTGTGCCACGGCTTCTTAAGTTCCTTCAGTTTGACAGGCTCTGCGGCTTCTTCGGGTTTCCACACAACGGGTTTTTCATTCTCAATGGGCTTGCGCACGGGGAGATGCAACGCCGAGTTGCCGGAAAAGACGGTGAGCGTGACAGGCTCCGGGGCGGGCCACATCATGGGGAAATAGCTTGTTGAAATCGAAACCCTGATCTTGTGGTTTTTGGGCACGCGCCAGGCAATATCATCGAGCTTGATCTTGATGCTGTAGCGTTTGCCGGGAACAAGAGCTGTCGGCGTCTCGCGGCTGTCACGCATGCAAAGATTTTGCAAATGATAGGCGATGCGCGAAACTTCACCCGTAGGCCAGATATCATTCAAACGCACGGCCACGCTCGCCACGGGCCGGTCAACGGAGAATTCGAATTCAACCACGGGCTGGCCCACGATATCCATGTCTGTCTTGAGAGCGGGAGAATCGAAGGTGATGGATTGCGCGTCGTCACGGGTCTGATCACCAGGAAATTCGGGGCCCAGCCAGATAATGCAATACTCGCCGCCATCGCCGCCGGTTGTTTGCTTGGATGAAACCGTAAAAGCTTTTTCGGTGCCTGCCGCGCCAGAAATGCCTTTCTCGGTCAGAAACCATTTCTTCGTGTCCGTGTTGCCAAAGCCCCAATAGGAGTCGGCGATCCAGCGGCCGGGCAATTTGTTTTTTGAAGTCCCAGGTTTGTCGGAGTCCATGACATAGATGCGGTAGTCGGGATCGTTCGTGACGCCGGTGGCTTCGCCCTTCAACCAGTGGTCCCACCAGCGCAGAATTTCCTGCAGGAAACCGATGCGCGGTTCCGGCACGGCAAAATGCGGATATTTATGGGCCCAAGGCCCAATTATGGCTTTGCGCGGTGTGCGCAGCCCTTTCATCAGGCGGGGCACCGCATTGGAATAGGCATCATTCCAGCCGCCAACGCAGAGAACCGCGGCATCAATGGCGCTGAAATTTTCACACACCGAGCCATGCTTCCAATAGGCGTCCCGGTGGGGATGTCGCAGCCACGGAATAAGAAGGAAAGGTTCGGCCTTCAAACGCTCCAGCCACATCTTGCGCCATTTGGTTCCAACAATCTTCGGATCAGGCGGGCGCGAGGAATAGGCCAGCATGGTTGCCGCCCAGCCGAGATTTTCATTGAGCAGGCAACCGCCCTTGTAGTGAATATCGTCCTCATAGCGGTCGTCGGTCGAGCAGATGGTGACGATGGCTTTAAGGGCCGGAGGCTTTCGCGCCGCCACCTGCAAACCATTAAAGCCGCCCCAGGAAATTCCCATCATGCCCACTTTTCCGGTGGACCACTTCTGCCGTGCAATCCAGGCGATAACTTCCAGTGCGTCATCCTGTTCCTGCTTGGCGTATTCATCGAGCATGATGCCGTCACTGTCGCCATTGCCGCGCATGTCCACACGAATCGCGGCATAGCCATGGCCTGCGAGATAGGGATGGGTGAGCGCATCGCGCACAATGGTGCCATCGCGCTTGCGATAGGGGAGGTATTCAAGCACGGCAGGCACGGGCTTTTTTTCCGCGTCCACCGGAATCCACATGCGGGCTGCTAGTTTGATGCCATCAGACAGGGGGATCCAGAAATTTTCCACCTCCTTAATTTTGTGTGGAAATTTCTTCACGGTCTTGATGGTCATGTAGGTCCTCAGTTGTTCAATCTGAAAGATTGCCGTGGTGGGCAAGCTGGTGGGCAACGTTCACAATAGCAGAAAAACTTTTTCGTGCAGGCTCGCTCATATGCC
>CAZAMS010000322.1:0-3513 GCA_964486305.1 uncultured Aestuariivirga sp. | reverse complement strand
CCTATGTGGGGCCATCGGACATTGCCATGATGTATGCGGTGGTTGATGTGGCGGGGCTCAATGCCATATCGCGCAAGGTGATTGCCAATGCCGCGCACGCGGCGGCCGGCATGGCGCTTAATACTATAAAGCGGGAAAAAGCAGACAAACCGGGTGTGGGCCTCACCATGTTTGGGGTGACGACGGCTTGCATCACGCAAATTCGCAACAGAATTGAAAAGGATTTTGAGTGTTTTGTGTTCCACGCGACGGGAACTGGTGGCCAGTCCATGGAGAAGCTGGTGGACTCGGGGCTTCTGGAAAGTGTCATTGATATCACCACGACGGAAGTGGCGGACTATTTGTTTGGAGGTGTGTTGCCCTGCACGGAGGACCGCTTTGGGGCGATCATCCGCACAAAAATTTCCTATGTGGGGTCGGTGGGCGCGGTGGACATGGTGAATTTTGGGGCGCGGGAAACGGTGCCAAAGACATTAGAGGGTCGCAATTTTTATATCCATAATCCGCAAGTGACTCTGATGCGCACCACGCCTGTGGAAAACCGCGCCATTGGCGCATGGATTGTTGAGCGGCTCAACCGCATGACGGGGCCGGTCAGATTTCTGCTGCCTCTGAAGGGAGTGTCGGCTATCGATGCAGCAGGACAACCGTTCCATGATACGGAAGCCGATAAGGCACTTTTTGCGGCCATTCGCGAAGGCTGGATTGCCGCAAAAAACCGCAAGCTTGTTGAAGTCGATGCCCATATCAACGACCCTGCCTTTGCGGCAGAGGCCGTCAAGCAATTCAAGGCGATAATGTGAGGATGCATGGCGAGGATTGAGCGCAAGGTTCTGCTGGAGAAATTCCGCGGCATGATTGCCAAGCGCCAACCGATCATAGGGGGCGGGGCGGGCACGGGGCTATCGGCCAAATGCGAAGAGGCAGGCGGAATTGACCTCATCGTCATTTATAATTCCGGGCGTTACCGTATGGCGGGGCGGGGCTCTCTGGCGGGACTGCTCGCCTATGGCAATGCCAATGACATCGTGCAGGAGATGGCGCGCGAAGTGTTGCCCGTGGTGCAGCATACGCCGGTGCTTGCGGGGGTGAATGGCACAGATCCCTTTGCGATCATGGATCACCTGCTTGATCACCTGAAAGCGCTGGGATTTTCGGGGGTGCAGAATTTTCCAACGGTCGGGCTGTTTGACGGCATATTCCGCAAGAACCTTGAAGAGACCGGCATGGGCTATGGGTTGGAGGTCGACATGATCCGCAAGGCGCATGAACGCGACATGCTGACCACGCCCTATGTTTTCTCCGCCGATGAAGCGGTGGCGATGACGCGGGCCGGGGCCGATATGATTGTTCCCCATATGGGACTGACTACGGGCGGCAGCATTGGGGCTGAAACTTCCTTGAAGCTGGCAGACTGCCCGGCGATTATCGATGAATGGGCGGAGGCGGCAAAGCGTATCCGGAAAGATGTGATGGTGATCTGCCATGGCGGGCCGATTTCCTCTCCGGCTGATGCTACTTACATTCTGCAGAACACGAAGCATGTGCATGGCTTCTATGGGGCGAGCTCGATGGAGCGGTTGCCCACGGAAGTGGCGCTCACCAAGCAGACAAAAGAATTCAAGAATATTTCATTCTAGGGAGATGGGAATGGCACGGGCCTATGCCAGCGCGATCATCAAGGCACCGGTTGAAACAGTCTGGAGTCTTATCCGCGATTTCAATGGCTTGCCAAGCTGGGCGGTGGGCATTGTTGATTCAAAGATTGAAGGCGGTTTGGATTCCGATGTCGTGGGCTGCGTGCGCTCGTTTCATACGGATGATGGCACGCACATCCGTGAGCGCCTGCTGACCCTTGATGATGCACGCTATACCTTCACCTATAATTTTGAGAAGCCTGCCTTTCCGGTGAAGAATTATATCGCGACCATCCGCCTGATGCCGGTGACGCATGGGGATGCGACCTTTGCCGAGTGGGAAGCCAATTTCGATGAAGCTCCCGGCGACGAGGGCAAGTATGTGGCGAAAATTTCCAAGGAGGTATTCGCCGCAGGCTGGAAATCGCTGAATGCCAGGATCAAGCGCGAGAAGACTGTCAAACCTGAGGGAAGCGTACGGTGGAAGGCGTGGTCGCCCAACAAGGTTTGGACCTCGCGGGTGATCAAGGCCCCTGCTGATCAGGTGTGGAGCAAGATGCGTGATTTCGCCGGCATGGGGGCCTGGCACGGAGAGATCACGAAGATGCACATGCTGAAGAAGGCCCGTTCCGACAAAGTTTCGGGGGTGCGGGATTTTTATTTCGGCGAGGGCCATCTGAACGAGGAGCTGCTGCATCTCTGCGATCTCACGCGCTCGTTTTCCTATCGCATTACGAAGTGTGAAATCCCATGGATGAATTATGTGTCGGGGTCACGGCTTTGGCCGGTGACCGCTGACAACACGACATTTGGCGTGTGGACGGGGGACTGGGTTGCGAGTCCCCATGACGATCTCACGCTCATTCCGCGCACGGAAGAGAATGTCTATCAGTGGGCCTTTGCGGAGCTGGAGAAGAATTTTTTCGGGACGAAATAGATTTTCCTCGCCCCTGCGGGGAGAGGAAGGGGCCCGTCCTGCGACGCGAAGCTAAGCAGGATGGGAAGGTGAGGGGGAACAGGTGATTCAATGCAAGACCTAATCCCCCTCACCCTCCCAATGCCGAGGCAATGGGCCCCGCCCTCTCTCCCAAGGAGAGAGGGAAGTTTTAGTCGGTATGGAACACGTTTTCCATCACGGCCCACCAGTCTCCGGGTCTGCGGGTATCGTAAGGTACCTGCATGGGGTCGGTTATGTCCCACCATTCACGCATGCGCGGGGCCTGTTTGATTTTGTCCATGTCGGCCTTGAAGTCCGTGCCGTGATATTCCCAATAGGCGAAGAGGATGTTCTCCGGCTCCTTGAGGAAGATTGTGTAGTTCCTGATGTTTGAGTCGCGGATAGCATTGAGAATTTCTGGCCACACGGCGGCATGGATGCGCTTGTACTCGGGAATAACTTCCGGCTTCACCTTGATGATCTGGGCCATGCGTTCCATGTTCATTTCCTTTTCAATAGGTGGCGCGGCCGCCGGAGGCATCAAAGACTGCACCGGTGGAGAAGGAGCATTCCTCGCTGGCCAGCCAGCAAATGAGGCTGGCCATTTCATCGACGGTGCCGAAGCGACCCTTGGGAATTTTTGACAGCATGAAATCAATGTGTGTCTGCGGCATCTGATCGAATATCGGCGTGCGCACGGCGGCGGGGGTTACGGCGTTCACGGTGATATTGTGCTTGGCCAGTTCCTTGGCCAGCGACTTGGTCAGGCCAATCACCGCCGCCTTTGACGCCGAATAGGCCGAGGCATTGGGATTGCCCTCCTTGCCGGCGATCGAGGCGATGTTGACGATGCGGCCGTAGTTCTGCGCGATCATCAGCGGCACGATCGCGCGGCAACAATAGAACTGACTATCCAGGTTGACGCGCATGACCTGCGTC
>CAZAMS010000321.1:0-5943 GCA_964486305.1 uncultured Aestuariivirga sp. | reverse complement strand
AACTGTATGTCTGGCTTTCGTCATGCAAGGATTTTACCGTAGGGTAGAGTACGGTAGAAACATGATAGACGGCGGGGTTGACCATGCCGTGTTCAGCATACTCGCGCCCAGCCGCCACAAGCCTCGTTTCAGGTTTCAGTGAATTGAGGTCGGTCTTCTTTTTTGACATTTCCACGTCCAGTCGGTTTAAAACGCCAATCTACATGCCAAGACAGGCAAGAGAAAGCAAATGAGCAACATATCACACCTGCAACGCCTGCTCCTGAAGTCCGTGCGCTGGCTGTGCTTGGGAACAGCGGTCCTGCTTGTTGGATTCCTGATCCTGGTGCTTTGGCAGAAGGCCGGAACCGGTCTGACAACGCCGGACTATGACTTTATGGGGATAGTGGGCCTGCTGCTTTTGGGAGCAGTCTGGTTGTTCCGCGCCATCGGCCGGGAAATGGATAATCCGGGGGCTTGAATGAAGGCCCCCAAACCAGTACCAAGGCGCGCGAATAACGGGTGAAAGCAATGAATTCTGAAAAGCGCTTGGCCGCATCAAAGGACTGGATCAAGGGCGCAACCGGTGATTGGGAAGTGATCATTGGTCTTGAGGTCCACGCCCAGGTTACCTCAAAGTCCAAGCTCTTTTCCGGTGCTTCCGCTGATTTTGGCGGTGAACCCAACAATCACGTCTCACTGGTTGACGCGGCCATGCCCGGCATGTTGCCGGTTATTAATGAGTATTGCGTGGAACAGGCGGTGCGCACCGGCCTTGGCCTGAAAGCCAAGATCAATAACTACTCGATTTTCGACCGGAAGAACTATTTCTATCCCGACCTGCCGCAGGGCTACCAGATTTCCCAGTACAAGCAGCCCGTCGTGGGCGAAGGTGTTGTCACCATCGACCTTGATGATGGCAAAACCGTTGACGTTGGCATTGAGCGCCTGCATCTGGAACAGGACGCCGGCAAATCCATCCACGACCAGCACCCGAACATGAGCTTTGTTGATCTCAACCGTTCCGGTTGCGCCCTTATGGAAATTGTCTCGAAGCCCGACATGCGTTCCTCTGATGAGGCCCGCGCCTATGTCACCAAACTGCGCCAGATCATGCGCTATCTCGGCACCTGTGACGGCAATATGGAGCAGGGCTCGCTCCGCGCCGATGTCAACGTGTCCGTACGCAAACCCGGCGATAAATTTGGCACACGCTGTGAAATCAAGAACGTGAATTCCGTCCGCTTCATGGGCCAAGCCATTGAATTTGAAGCCCGCCGTCAAATCGGCATTCTGGAAGATGGTGGCAAGATTGATCAGGAGACCCGCCTTTATGATCCCAAGAAGGGCGAAACCCGCTCCATGCGCTCCAAGGAAGAGGCGCACGACTACCGGTATTTCCCCGATCCGGACCTCCTCCCCCTCGAACTTACCGATGATTGGGTAATGGCAATCAAGCAGAGCCTGCCTGAATTGCCTGATGAAAAGCGGAATCGTTTCATGAGCGCCTATAGCCTCTCGGCCTATGATGCCAGCGTGCTGAGTGCGGAACGGGCCTCGTCGGACTTTTTTGAAGCCACAGCCAAGGGCCGCGACGGCAAGATTACCGCAAATTGGGTGATCAACGAGCTCTTTGGCCGGTTGAACAAGGAGGGCAAAACCATTGAAACTACTCCGGTTTCCGCCACACAGCTTGGCGAAATTGTGGATCTTATAGAGTCGGGTACGATCTCTGGAAAGATCGCCAAGGACGTCTTTGAGATCATTTGGACCGAAGGCGGTTCGCCATCCGAAATTGTTGAAAGCCGGAGCCTGAAGCAGGTGACCGATGCCGGGGCCATCGAGAAGGCGGTTAACGAGATAATTGCCCAGAATCCTGACAAAATCGCCGCCGTTTTGGCCAAACCCTCCATGCTGGGCTGGTTTGTGGGCCAAGTGATGAAATCCACAGGTGGCAGGGCAAATCCCCAGGCCGTTAACGATTTGCTCCGTCGAAAACTTGGAATTAACTAAATAAATTCAGCATCTTAGATAGTATTTCCGTTTCCGAATATTTTCCGCTATAGTCCGTGTGCAGATTTGTTATGCGAATGGGACAAGCGAGGGTATTCCGATGGCTAAACCAGCCAAGAATGCGGCTAAAAAGGCCGTTGCCAAAAAGAAGCCAGTAAAATCAAAGCCCAAAAAGTCTGTCAAAGTAGCATCCGCCAGCGGCGACAAGCAGCGCTTTACACTCCATGGCACCATGACCTCGGGTCCATCCTACACCGTAGGGCTCATGCTGTCCCTGTGCCGTCACCCTTACTCGTATATCCACGTCAATCTGCGCGAGGGCCAGCACAAGCAGCCGGACTATCTGGTGAAAAACCGTTATGGCCAAGTGCCGGCCTTGCGTGATGGGCAGCTATTCCTGGTGCAGTCCGCCGCAATCCTTGAACACCTGTCTGAAACCCTGAAGAAGTTTGATGGCAAGACCCCAGTAGAAAAAATCCGGATTCGGGAATGGTTGTTCTGGCAGTGGGACAAGCTCTCGGTTCCCCTGTTGCGTCTGCGCGCGCGCAATCGCGGCTTCCGGCAGTTCGGCGATGAGGTTCGCACCATGTACGACACGGAAGCCAAGGCTGCCCTGGCCGTTATTGAACACGAGCTCGCCAAATCCGACTGGATTGTCGGAAAGAAACCAACCATCGCTGATATTGGTATCTTTGCAATCGTGCGCTATGCGCCAGAAGCCATGATTGATCTCACGCCCTATCCCAATATTGTGGCATGGAAAAAACGTATTGAAGCAATGCCTGGTTTTGGTACACCAGAACAGATTCTGCCGATGGAAAGCAGACTTCTGTAGTTCCAAACGAAGGCATTCCTTGTGGACGAAAAAAAGAAAAAGAAGTTCGTGCGCAAAGGTGCGCTTGAAGCTGAAGCTGCTGCCAAAAAGAAAAAGCGCCCCAAAGGCTATTTGGGTTGCATTCTGGGCCTGAGCACTGGGCTGGCAGGACTGGCTGCGGCGCGTCTTGGCCACCTCTGGGTGGCCTTCGACATATTTTCGCAGTTCACGCCGCAGTTCATGTTCCTGGTTCTGGCTTTCAGCCTTGGCCTTTTCATGCCCCATGGCAAGGTTTTGACGGCTGTCGTGCTGCTCGTTGCAATGTTTGCCGGCTACAGCATGTGGCCCTACTACGCCAGCTCAGATCCTTCAGTCTTGAGTACAATCAAGGAAGGAGAGCGCGAACTGCGCGTTGCCAGTTACAATACCTGGCTTAACAATGAAAAAATTGATGAGGTCAAGGCTGAAATCGAAAGACTGGATGCCGATATTGTTGTCCTCGTCGAACTCGGCCCCAACAAGCGGGTGCTTTTCGATCAGCTGATCACTCATTATCCCTATCAGGCGAAGTGTTCGGACCCAACCCATTGCAACTTTGGAATTCTCTCCAAATATCCATTGACCAAAATTGGCGACCGGATGATTTGGGCAGGCCCTCCCTATATCCGCGCCTCACTTGGCCCGGAATTTGGCGGCCTTTCGATCTACGGCGTTCATACAACCCGCTTTCCCCATTCCCGTGCGCAGTTTGCGCAAATCCAGGCACTCGTCTCTGAATTGGGCGCCGTTACTGGCCGCTATATTGTCATGGGTGATTTTAATTCCACACCTTATTCACGCGTGACGCAAACCCTTGCAAGTCAGAGCAACCTGCAGCGTCTTACAACATTGCCCACCTGGCCCGCCCGCACGGGCTTGCCGCAAATTTCAATAGATCACATCTTTGTAAGTTCCGGGATTCGCCAGCTTGAAAGCCAAAGCATTGGCAACGCGGCGGGGTCGGATCATTTCCCGATTTACATGAAATTGGCTGTCCCGCTGCAGTAGCCGATTTCGTCCAACCACCTGAATTTGGAGATTCTGGTAAACCGCGTGTGAACTTTTCATCGTAAACAATCTCTATAAAAGTATGTAAAACACGGAATCTATTGTGTTTTCCCATCGGCCTGTCGCGCCTGCAGTAAAACCCGTTTGAGGTTTCTTAAGCCTGTCGCTTAACGCTGCCTTGGGGCGCAGGAGTCAAAATCACCATCACTGCCACACCATTGCGTTTGGCAAGAATACAAATGATAGGAAAGAGAATGGGACGTCACATTGCGAAAAGCGAAACAGAGATATCAATCACTGCGGTCACGGCAGAAGATCTGCTTGAAATTGGAATGAAATACTGCACTGGCCATGATGTATCGCAAAACCTGGTGGCCGCCCACAAGTGGTTTAATCTCGCCGCTCTTAAGGGCAGCGAAAGTGCCAAACAATACCGCTGTGAGATTTCACGCGAAATGAGCCCAGCCGATGTGGCCGACGCCCAGCGCCAGGCCCGTGACTGGCTCACACTTCACTAAACAAAAGGCGTAAAGCCCGCGAGCATGTTACGGCAAAGGCCTGCCCCGGACTTGATCCGGGATTACACGACTTTGCCGATAACAACATGCTCTAAATAAATAAGTCAGAGGGTTCGCGTGAAACAGGGCACGCGGATCCATTTTATTTTTGAGAGTTCAGTCGTTGAACTGGACTTCATCGACCAGTTTGGACGAAATTTTCTCAAGCTTTGCAATCTCTGCCACGTTTAACGTGTCGGGCGTGAACGCGCCCCAGGCCCGAACAATTTCTGATGCAGGCACAGCAGGGTTCACCGGATACTCAAAATTCCCGTTTGCATAGAGCTGCTGGGCCGCGTCGCTAGCCAGATAGGTCATCAGCTTGAGGGCATTGTCTTTATGCGGAGCATTTTTCGACAGAAGCATTCCGGAAATGTTCACGTGGGTGCCGATATCAGCCGAGGAGGGGAATACGATGCGCGCCGATTTCGCCCATTCCTTTTGCTCGGTTTCCTTCTCGTTGGTCAGCATTTTCCCCATGTAATAGGTATTGGCAATGGCGAGGTCGCACTCGCCGGAGAATACGCCTTTGGCCTGTTCGCGGTCATTGCCACTGGGTTTGTGCGCCAGATTGGCTTTCAGGCCCGTCAGCCATTCCTTGGCTCCGGCTTCGCCCTTGTGGGCAATCACCGCCGAAATCATTCCCAAATTATAGGGATGGTTGCCAGGCCGGATGCAAATCTTGCCCTTCCATTTTGGTTCAGCCAATTCCTCGTAGCTGATTGTTTCCTGGGTCACACGGTCCTTGGAAACATAGACCACGCGGGCCCGCATGGTAAGGCCAAACCACAAACTGCCGCTATCGCGCAAGGCCGCCGGAACCTTGTCCAGGATCTCAGGCAAATCGACTGGTTGCGCCAGACCCTTCTCGGCGGCACCAACAAGCCGTCCAACATCTGCGGTCATCAACACGTCGGCGGGGCTCAGAGCGCCTTCCTGCTCCATGCGTTCGATCAATCCGTTTTCCGCAAAAATGGTCCGCACTTCAATCCCGGTTTTCTTGGTGAATTCAGCAAACAAGGGGTTGATCAATTCCGGCTGGCGGTAAGAATAGACGTTTACTTCCTCGACCGCATGGGCCGGAGTTTGAAAGGCTGCAATGGCTGCCAATGCAACAAGACTGCGGCGCGAAAGCTTCATTGTGTAATCTCCTGCTAGGTTTTTTGCAGGAATATCACCTTCCGATAAGGAGTCAAGAAAAACCGAGTAAATTAGTCGGTTTAATTTTGAAAGCTGTTGTGGAAGATTTTTGCGCCGGTGTTCACTCGCGCTTGCGTCACCAATCAAATCACGGCAAAAGCCCCTGCATCGGAGACGTGGCCGAGTGGCTGAAGGCAACGGTTTGCTAAATCGTCATACGTGTTAAGCGTATCGAGGGTTCGAATCCCTCCGTCTCCGCCAATATCATGCTTATCTAATTGAAATATATACGTCTTTTCAAGAGATAATTATTTTGCCCATATATTTGCCCATACCTTGGTGTGTTTCAGGGCGCGCATGGGTTAACTCGCGTTCAATCCAAGTCCCTCAAGA
>CAZAMS010000320.1:0-4393 GCA_964486305.1 uncultured Aestuariivirga sp. | reverse complement strand
ATCCAGATGGGGAGCGTTGATTGCTGACCTGCTGTGAAAGTGGTGACAATCACTTCATCAAATGACAGGGCGAAAGCCAACATGCCGCCGGCCAAAAGGGCCGAGGCGATTTGCGGCAATACGACATAACGGAAAGTCTGGACGCCATCGGCGCCCAAATCCATGGAGGCTTCAATCATGCTGCCTGACGTGCGGCGGAATCGGGCCAGCACATTGTTATAGACCACGACCATGCAGAACGTGGTGTGGCCCAAAACGATGGTCCAGGTTGAAAACGGAATGTCCATGATGCCGAAGGCTGAACGGAGCGCAATGCCGGTGACGATGCCGGGCAGGGCAATGGGAAGGATGAATAGCAACGATATATGATCGCGGCCAAAGAATTTGGCGCGGGAAACGGCAGCCGCCGCACAGGTGCCGAGGATGAGAGCCAGAAAGGTTGCGATACCGGCTACTTTGACGGAGAGGCCAATGGCATCCCAGATGTCCTGCCGTTCCCAGACAATGCCGAACCACTTTGCGGTGTAGCCTGGTGGCGGGAACTGAAAGCTTTTTTCTTCGGTGGTGAAGGCATAGAGGAAGATCAGCAGCAGCGGCACATGCAGGAAGGCTACGCAGGCCAAGGCAGCAATTTTGAGGAACAGGGGGGAGCTGTCAGAGCGCATCGAAGGCTCCCATCTTCTTGGCAATGGCGAGATAGATGCCCATGATCACGATGGGCACCACGGTGAAGGCTGCGGCAAGCGGAATATTGCCCGCTGTTCCTTGCAAGGTATAGACCGTTTGCCCAAGGAAATAGCTCGAGTTTCCAATGATTTGCGGGATGATGTAATCACCGAGGGTGAGGGAGAAGGTGAAGATTGAGCCCGCAATAATGCCGGGCAGGGCGAGCGGGAAGATCACGTTTCGAAAGGTCTGCGCCGGTGTTGCGCCAAGGTCAGAGGAGGCGTCGATGAGGTTTACGGGAACGCGTTCCAACGCGGCTTGTGTCGGCAGGATCATGAAGGGCAGCCAGACATAAACGAAGACAATGAAGGTTCCGAGGAAGCTGATGGACAGTGACGGGCCACCGATGACAGGTGTTGCCAGCAGGGCATCCAGCGCCCAGGTGAGATGAAGTTCACCTGCCAGCCAGGAGATGATGCCTTCCTTGGCGAGGATCAATTTCCAGGCATAGACTTTCACGAGATAGCTGGACCACAGGGGCAACATGACAAGGATATAGAACAGGGCTTTCCATTTTCCGCGGGCATAGCGCGCGGCGAAATAGGCGAAGGGAAAGGCAATGATGACGGAAGCCAGCGTGACCGCCGTTGCCATGACAAGGCTTCTAACGATGACATCAAAGTTTGAGAGGCGGAACAATTCGGCAAAGGTTGTCAGGGTGAATTCATATTTGATGAAACCGGAGAATTCATCGATTGAAAAGAAACTGTGGAACAGGAATACGGAGAGCGAGCCGAGAAATGCGATGCCGAGCCAGAGAAGCGGCGGAGCAAGTAGTAGGGCCAGAAACCAGCTGGGACGCTTGAACAGCGTGTCTGAAACTGTTCGCGCTGGGTTCACGCTTCACCTGTCATGATGTGCAGGGCTTCCTTTGGCCAATGCAGGACGATTTTTTCGCCTTCGGTGAATTTTCCCTGCGATGAAGGCACGGTGACGTTGATTGTTTCACCGCCTGTTGTGCGGGTGTTGAGGCGCGTGACCGAGCCCTGATAATGAATGGCGGTGATCGAAGCGCTGGCGGACTGGTGCCAGGTTGGCGGATTTTCCGATTTCGGCATGATGCTGATTTTTTCAGGCCGTAGGCTTGCCCATTTTTCCGGTCCACCGGCAGATTTTGAAAAGGCGGGGCTCAAGACATTTGAGGAGCCTACGAAATCAGCCACGAATTTTGTCTTGGGGCGCTCATAGATGTCTTCGGGTGAACCGACCTGAACGATTTTGCCATAATTGAAAATGGCGACGCGATCAGCCATCGACAGGGCCTCGCCCTGGTCATGGGTGACGAAGACAAAGGTGATGCCGAGGTTGCGTTGCAAGGCTTTGAGTTCGACCTGCATTTGCTCGCGGAGCTTCAGGTCGAGGGCACCCAGAGGCTCATCCAGAAGCAGCACCTTGGGTTCATTGACGAGGGCGCGGGCCAGCGCCACGCGCTGCCTTTGACCACCAGATAATTGGGAAGGGCGACGGTTGCCGAAACTTGCCAGTGCCACCAGTGTAAGGGCTTCCTGGGCTTTGCGATGGCGCATTGTTTTATCAACGCCTTTGACCATCAGGCCGTAGGCAACATTATCCAGCACTGTCATGTGGGGGAAAAGCGCATAGTCCTGAAAGACGGTGTTCACGTTGCGCCGGTAGGGTGGCACACCTTCCGAGGTGACGCCGAAGATTTCCATGTGGCCTGAAGTTGGTTGTTCAAAACCTGCGATCAGACGGAGGCAAGTGGTTTTGCCGGAGCCGGAGGGGCCGAGCATGGCGAAGAACTCGCCTTCGGCAATATCGAGTGTCACATCATCCACGGCACGCACGGGGCCGAAATGGCGGCAGATATTCTGAAAACTGACGGCTGTTGTCATGGCATAAGAACTCCCGCCAGAATGATCTGACGGGAGCCTTTCATTTGCTCAAGAGTTAACGGCCACCAAGAACCGCGATCATGTCTGTGGCCCAGCGATAGTAGGGCACGCAGCCAGCGGACTGGGTTGTGCATTTGGCCACTGGCGTGCGCCAGAAACGCACCTTGTCAAAGTTCGGCATGCCGTTCGTATCGCAGCCTGCATCAGTAAGCAGGGCATTGCCCTTGCAGGCGGCAGGAACGGCCGGAACCGAACCAAACCACGCGGCGAGATCGCCCTGCAGCTTGGGTGAAATGGAATGCTCCATCCAGAGATAGGCGCAATTGGGATTGGCTGCATCCACGTGCATCATGGTGGTATCGGCCCAACCTGTTGCACCTTCATCGGGGATGACGGAAGCAACCGGCGTTTTCGCCATTGCATCCTTGTCGGCCTGCAGGATGTTGACCTGGAATGGCCATGATGAAGACGCGACTACGCCTTCATTCTTGAAGTCATCAATCTGCATGAAGGCATCGTGCCAATAGCGGCCAACCAGGGCGCGCTGGGCGCGGAGCAGATCAAGCGCTGCCTTGTATTGATCCTCATTCAGCTCGTAAGGATCCTTGATGCCGAGTTCCGGCTTCTTGCCCATGAGATAAAGGGCGGCATCGGCAATATAGATGGGGCCATCGAAGGCCTGCACCCGGCCCTTGTTGGACTTGCCATCGGGAAGGTTCTGCTCTTCAAAGACGACGCCCCAGCTCTTGGGGGCTTCCTTGAAGACATTGGTGTTGTAAGCCAGGACGTTCGCACCCCATTGATAGGGAACACCATAATGGACGCCATCAACCGTGTGCCAAGCCGCGTTTTGCAAGCGCTCGTCCACGGTTTTCCACGAGGGAACAAGATCGGTGTTGATGGGTTGCACGCGCTTGCCGGCGATCAGGCGCAGCGAGGCGTCGCCAGACGCAGTTACGAGGTCAAAGCCGCCTTCATTCATGAGGGCTACCATTTCGTCTGAAGTGCCAGCGGTTTTGACATTGACCTTGCAGCTTGTTGCCTTTTCAAATTCCGTTACCCAATCATAGGATTTGTCGGTGGCGCCGTTCTCAATATAGCCCGGCCATGCCACGATATTGACCTGGCCTTCGCCAGCGCCCACTTCCTTTTTCATCTCCTGGGCAAAAGCCATTCCGCCCACGGCTGTTACGGCCAGAAGCGAAATGAGCGTATTTTTCAATGTTTTCATAATGTCGTCTCCCTGTATTTTTTTATCGTTTTCTTCATGGCTTCCGAGTTGCGCGTAACCGGGGTCCATGTAAAGACTTATGCGTTTGACCATGTGGTCCAAAATTGAGACTAGCCCAGAAACGGTGAGAAGGTAAAGTGAAGAGCATCTGGCTCAAAAATCCTCTGGCAATTCTGGGTGGCGGGGCTGGCGGCGGGCTTGTGCTTCAGAGTGGCAGGATTGTTGAGCTGGTTGGGGCCGGGCGGCGACGACGCCGGCTGGCTCAGGACGGTGAGAAGGGTCTTGCCGGGGAAGGCGTCGTCGAAGACGTCGGAGAAGAGCGTGCCGGGCGTGTAGGGCGCCGGCCAGTCGTCGAAGTGGTGCGGCTGCTTCCAGTAGCCGGGCGTGCAGCCTTCGCCGCCGCCGACGCAGGCCAGGACGCCGCCGCCGGTCGGGAACACGTGGTCGAACGTGAGCACCACGTTGCCGGTATTGACGTTGATGACCTGCTCGATCGCCTCGATGATGTAATTGCCGGTGGGCACCGGATCGGGCCACGTGTTGGAGATGGCCCACGCGTCCGGCGGCGGCCCGCCGGGCAGGA
>CAZAMS010000319.1:0-7350 GCA_964486305.1 uncultured Aestuariivirga sp. | reverse complement strand
CTGCGCGTGGCTGCTCTGTCAGTGATCACCAACCTGGCGGCGGGGATCGAGGGAGCCTCTCCAAGCCATGAGGAAACCAAGCGCGAAGGGGCCAAGGCTGCCGAGCGCATGAAAACCCTGCTCACGCGCTTTTTCAAAGATTTGAAATAATGCTGCCCCAGGAACTCATTCGCAAAAAACGTGACGGCAAGTCTCTCACTCGCGATGAGGTCAAGAACTTCATCGCAGGCCTCACCACTGGAGAAATCTCCGAAGGCCAGGTGGCCGCCTTCGCCATGGCCGTGTTTTTCAACGGCATGGAACCGCAGGAAGCCGTGGGGCTCACGCTAGCCATGCGTGACTCCGGAACGGTGCTGAAGTGGGATATGCCCGGCCCCGTGGTGGACAAGCATTCCACCGGCGGCATTGGCGATAATATATCTCTCATGCTCGCTCCCATGCTGGCGGCCTGCGGCTGCTATGTGCCGATGATTTCCGGCCGCGGCCTCGGCCACACGGGCGGCACTCTCGATAAACTCGACTCCATTCCGGGCTACGTCACCCAGCCGGATCTCGCATTGTTTCGTAAAACTGTGGCTGAAACGGGTGCGGCCATTATCGGCCAGACCGCCGACTTGGCCCCGGCCGATAAGCGCCTCTATGGCATCCGGGATGTAACCGCCACAGTCGAATCCGTGCCGCTGATCACCGCGTCCATTCTCTCCAAGAAACTCGCCGCCGGACTGCAGATGCTGGTACTCGATGTGAAGACGGGTTCCGGTGCCTTCATGGCGAAGAAAAAAGATGCGGTCACGTTGGCCAAAAGCTTGGTACGGGTCGCCAATGGGGCTGGCCTCAAAACTTCGGCACTCATCACCGATATGGATGAGCCGCTCGCCTCCGCTGCGGGCAATGCGGTTGAGATCAGGAATGCTGTGGACTATTTGACCGGCGCCCACAGGGATGCGCGCCTGCATGATGTCACAATCGCGCTTGGTGCAGAATTGCTTGTGCTTGCAAAAATCGCCACGGCCAAAACCGCCCGCGCTCAACTGGAAAAAACACTTTCTTCTGGCCAAGCTGCCGAACGGTTTCAAAAAATGGTTTCAGCCCTTGGCGGTCCCCATGACTTTGTCGAGAATGCGGAAAAATATTTGCCTGCGGCCCCCATCATCCGCGCCGTGCATGCAGCGAAATCCGGCAAGGTTGAATCCATTGATACCCGCGCCTTGGGTCTCGCCGTCATTGAATTGGGCGGTGGCCGTCGCGTGGTTGCCGATAAAATAGATCATGCCGTTGGTTTGACCTCCCTCGCCGGCAAGGCCGCAAGCGCGGATAAGTCAAAGCCTCTCGCCATCATCCATGCCCGTGACGAAGCAAGCTTTGAACGCGCCCAGAAAATAATCCGCGCCGCCTATGTCCTGGGCAAGCCTAAGCGCGCCACGCCTTGCGTCATCGAGCGCATAGGCAAATGAGCCGCGTTTTCCTCTTCATACTTGACAGCCTCGGCATCGGCGGTGCGCCGGACGCAGAAAAATATGGCGACAAGGGTGCCAACACCTTTGTCCACATAGCGGAGAGAATGAAACTGAACATTCCCAATTTGGCTTCTCTCGGTCTTGGTCTTGCAGCAGAAGCGTCCTCTGGAAAAAATCCTCTCGCAAGCGCGGAGATCAAAGGCCAATGGGGCTTTGCCACCGAAATCTCGCGCGGCAAGGACACCATCACCGGTCACTGGGAAATCGCCGGCGTGCCGGTTCCCTTCGACTGGGGCTATTTCCCTAACATAGTTCCAACCTTCCCCAAATCACTGACCGATGAATTGATTATGCAGGCAAGGCTTCCCGGAATTCTGGCAAACAAGCATGCCTCTGGAACCGAGATCATCGAAGAACTCGGCGCGGAACAAATGCGCACCGGCAAGCCGATTGTCTATACAAGTGCCGACAGTGTCATTCAGATCGCAGCGCATGAGGAAACTTTCGGACTTGAGCGGCTCTATGAAGTTTGCCGCATTGCCCGCGAGCTCACCTATGAACTGAACATCGGCCGGGTCATCGCGCGTCCCTTCATCGGCACCGTCGCCGCCAATTTCACCCGTACCGCCAACCGCAAGGATTATGCGGTGCTGCCGCCGTCACCCACGCTTCTCGATTGCCTCACCAAGGCGGGCCGCGCCGTTGTCTCGGTCGGCAAGATCGGTGACATTTTCGCCCACTCCGGCTCTGGCCGCGAGATCAGGGTCGCGGGCCATGAAGCGCTGATGCGCACTTCGCTGGAGGTCATGGCGGCGCTGCCCACTGGCGGCCTCATCATGACAAACTTCGTCGATTTCGATACCAATTTCGGCCACCGCCGTGACGCAATCGGCTATGGCAAGGCACTGGAAGACTATGATGCGATGCTGCCCCGCGTCTTTGAACCAATGCGCGACGGCGACCTTCTGGTGCTCACCGCCGATCACGGCAATGACCCCACCTGGAAAGGCACTGACCACACGCGGGAATGCATTCCAGTTCTCACCTATGCCAAGGGGATGAAGCCTGGCTCTATTGGCCACCGCGAAACATTCGCTGACATAGGTCAGACGATTGCGGACCACCTTGCCATTCCGCCACTCGGCGCGGGAACAAGCTGGCTGTAGCCCGTATTTCCCTCGCCCCAGCGGGGAGAGGGCGGGGCCCATTGCGAAGCACTGGGAGGGTGAGGGGGATCAGGTCTTGCAATTGAATCACCTAAACCCCCTCACCTTCCCACGCGTGCCGCGCGGGCCCCTTCCTCTCTCCACAGGAGAGAGGAAAAAAATATATTACTCCGACCTTCGCAACACCGCCTGCAGTACATCGCGCACCCCAATGGCGCCGGCAAAGGTACTGTCGTCATTGAACAGCGCCACCGGTGCCGTGTCAGCCCGGTGCATGGCCAGCATCACGGTCTTGAGCGAGGTGCCGGGCGTTGCCCAGAACACCGGATGGTCGTTCTTGCCCAAGGGCTTGTCTGCTTCCGCGCAGGATACCCAGGTCGCCACCTGGCCATTTCGTTCCACCGCTGCAACCTTGTTGTCCTTGTCCAGCTTGAAGCGCGTTGTCTTGCGGCGATCGAGCCAGGTCCAGCCCTGCCCGGCAGACTCCAGTTCGCTTTTGCCACGCATCACATTCCATGCGGTGAGCACGCTCAACGGATTCACATTGGCAATGAATTCGCTGACGTAATCATTGGCTGGGCGCAGCACGATGTCTTCCGGCCGCCCCGTCTGCACAATGCGCCCGCCTTCCATGATGGAAATGTGATTGCCGATCTTGAGGGCCTCTTCCAGATCATGACTGACAAAGATGATGGTTTTCTTCAAAGTCTTCTGCAGTTGCAAAAGCTCATCCTGCAATTTCGTTCTGATCAGCGGATCAAGCGCCGAGAACGGCTCATCCATCAGCAATATCGGCGCTTCCGTGGCAAATGCCCGCGCCAGCCCGACGCGCTGCTGCATGCCGCCCGAAAGCTCATGCACATATTTTCCGGCCCATTGATCGAGGCCTACGAGCTTCAACTGCTTGTCGACTTTCACCTTGCGTTCGGGCTCTGGCATGCCTGCGAGTTCAAGGCCAAAGCCCACATTTTCCGCCACCGTGCGCCACGGGAGAAGCGCAAACTGCTGGAAGACCATGGCAACCTGGCCCTGCCGCACATGCCGCAACGTCGCTTCATCGCAAGTGACGACATCAACCATCTTCGCTCCATCGCGCACCAGCACATTGCCGCGCGACACCTTGTTGAGGCCATTCACGGCGCGCAGCAGCGTGGATTTGCCCGAGCCGGAAAGCCCCATGAGAACGCTGATTTCGCCTTGCTTGACAATCAGGTTCGCGCCCGCAGAGCCCAGCACCGCACCCGTCTTTTCCAGAATTTCCGAACGGCTCTTGCCAGCATCAAGCATCGCAAGCGCTTCGCGGATGTCCTTGCCAAAAAGAATGTCGACATTTTTAAATTCAACCGCAGTGCTCATTTTTTTGCTCCCGCTTTGACGGCGAGCACCCGGTCAAGGATGATGGCGAGGATCACAATCGCTAGGCCCGCTTCAATGCCAAGCGGAATATTCCGGTTGTTCAGCGCCCGGTTCACCGGATTGCCGAGAGAAGGTGCGCCAATCAGCGTGGCGATCACCACCATCGAAAGCGACAGCATGATGCACTGCGTAAGGCCCGCCATGATGGTTGGAAGCGCTGCAGGCAGTTCAACCTTCCACAGAAGCTGGCGCTTGGTGGCGCCAAAAGCTTCGCCCGCTTCCAGCATGGGCTTTGGAATTGACGTCAGTCCCAGATAAGTCATGCGCACCGGCGCTGGCATGGCGAAGATGACAGTCACAATCAGGGCAGGTGCGGCGCCTAAGCCAAACAGGATGAGAATGGGGATGAGATAGACGAAGGTTGGCATCGTCTGCATGAGATCGAGAATGGGCTGCATGGTCTGCCAGACCCGTGGCTTGTGCGCGGCCCAAATGCCAAGCGGCACACCCATCACCATCGACGCCGACGTCGCTGCGATGACAATCACCAGCGTCTGAACCGTTTCCTTCCACAGGCCCTGGTTGATGATGAACAGGAAGCCGGCGAACACGACGAGGCTGAGGATCTTTGATTTTTGGATGCTATAGCTGATGCCAGCCAATGCGGCCGCCAGCAACAGGGGTGGGCACAGCAGCAGCAAATAGGTTGAGCCCTCAATCACCCATTCAATGCCATTTGATAGTCCATCGAAGAACCAGTCAAAATAGGTGATGATGAAATCGATGACCGATTTTCCCCATTTGCCAACGGGAATTTTCCAAGACGCAATGAATTGTGAAATTGGATCGATCATGTGCCCCACCCCTGCGTTGAATTCTTTCCGGCGCGGCATGTCCGCCGCGCCGGAGCAATGTGGAGTGGACTACATTTGTAGTGCAGCTGTGACAGCTGCCACCGCATCACCACCATCAAACGTGGTCACGCCATCAAGCCAGGCCTTGATTGAATCAGGGTTTGCCTTGATCCAGTCCAGGGCTACAACCTTCGGATCAGCGCCATCCTTGAGAACCGGTGCCATCATGGCCCCTTCCATGGGGAGTGTGAACTTGAGGTTGCTCACCAGCTTGCCGGCATTGGGGCATTCAGCGGCATAACCGGTACGCACAATGGTGTGGACTGTTGCAGCACCAAATCCATAGTCGCTCACGCCATCAAGATAATGGATTTTCATTTCGCCCATGATGGGATGCGGGGTCCAGCCCAGGAACATGATCCACTCATTGTTCTTCATGGCTTTCTCGGCTTCAGTCAACATGCCAGCTTCCGAGCTTTCAACCAAAGAATATCCAGCGAGATTGTTTTTGGGATCATCAATGATGGTTTGAATAATGCGGTTGCCGTCATTGCCGGATTCAATGCCATAGAACTTGCCTTGGAACTTGTCCTTGTTGGCGGCAAGATCAGCGATGCTCTTCACGCCCGCATCGGCCACATATTGCGGAACCACAATGCCGTAACCTGCACCTTCCAGGTTGACCGCAAGCTGCTCTACCGACTTGTCATCAAGATAGGGCTTGATGTCAGCGGTCATGGAAGGCATCCAGTTGCCAAGGAACACGTCAATATCCTTGTTCTTCAGCGAGGCAAAGGTGACAGGCACTGACAGGGTTTTCACCTCGGAAGTGTAGCCCAGTGAATCAAACAGGATGCCGGCAATCCCGGTAATTACCTGAATGTCGGTCCAACCCACATCCGCAAAGCGCACCGCCTTGCAGCTTTCGGCATCTCCAGCCGAAGCCGGTGCCGCCATGGCAAACAGGCTCACGCCCAGGGTGGCCGCTCCTAAGAAATTGGCTAATACTGATTTCATTTACATTCTCCCTTGTGTATCCGCCGTTTTGTGAAGTGAATAAGTGCGGACGATAAAAAGAGACTAGCGCTGATTACCCGGACCTCGTCAAGATTACAATTTCGCCATCATGGCTCAAAAACGACATTTGCTGCCCTTATCGCCGTCGTTTCTTTGTGCCATAAGGTGTCGTTTCAAAAATGAGGGGGGAAAATCATGAAGCCAGTGAAATGGGGAGTAATCTCAACCGCCAATATCGGCATGGAAAAAGTCCTTCCCGGCATGATGAAGAGTGCCGGTATTGAGATCGTGGCGATATCGTCGCGGAAGCTCAAATCAGCCCAGGCAGCAGCTGCCAAACTTGGCATCCCGAAGGCCTATGGTTCCTACGAGGCAATGCTGGCGGACCCTGAAATTGAAGCGGTTTACAATCCCCTTCCCAATCATTTGCACGTGCCGTTAACCCTCGCCGCAGCCAAGGCCGGCAAGCATGTGCTCTGCGAAAAACCAGTGGCCATGTCAGCCAAGGAAGCAGCCAAGCTCCGCAAGATTCCTAAGGGCATTTATGTGGCGGAAGCCTTCATGGTGCGCCATAGCCTGCAATGGCTGGAAGCCAGAGCGCGCGTCAGGAAGGGTGAAATCGGCGATCTCCGCGCCATGCAGGTTTACTTCACTTACTTCAATCGCGATCCCAAGAATGTGCGCAACATGGCCAATATCGGTGGCGGCGGACTCTATGACATCGGCTGCTACCCCATCACGACATCGCGCTTCATGTTCGGCGCCGAGCCCAAGCGCGTTATTGCCACCTTTGACTGGGATCCCAAATTCAAGACCGACAGGATGGCCGGAGGCCTTGCTGATTTCGGTGATGGCCGTCATTTGACCTTTTTGATCTCAACCCAGCTCGCCCCCTGGCAGCGCGCCCACATCGGCGGCACCAAGGGCCGCATCGAAATTGAAATTCCTTTTAACGCACCGCCTGACAAGCCCAACCGCTATTTCGTGCAAGGCATGCAGATGAACGAAGGCCAATGGATTGAGCTGCCCGTGTCCGATCAATACCAGTTGCAGGCGGAAGCCTTTGGCCGGGTCATCCGGAAAGAAGAGAAGGCCGTCTGGGGCGTCGAAGACGCCATCCAGAACATGAAAATCATCGACGCCTTCTTCCGTTCAGAAAAAAGCGGCAAGTGGGAGAAGCCCTAGAGTCCAATCATCATAGTATGCAGCGGTGGCCACTACATTTCCTCGCCCATTGGGGGAGAGGAAGGGGCCCAACACGCAAGTGTTGGGAAGGTGAGGGGGAGCAAGTCTTGCAATTGAATCACCTGCTCCCCCTCATCCTCCCAAGCTTCGCTTGGGCCCCGCCTTCTCCCCACAGGCAGGGCCGTCCGGGGAATGAGTCGATCAGTCGCGATGCATGCCCGTTTTTGTCGGTGTATGCCTATCTTTCGAGTTGTCGAGACTTTGAAAGAGGAACGGGCATGCGGTTTGAATCTAGCAGCTTTGGCGCACTTCTCA
>CAZAMS010000318.1:0-6080 GCA_964486305.1 uncultured Aestuariivirga sp. | reverse complement strand
AGCTCCCCTCCCCAAGCTTTGAACGATAACCGAACTAGGCCTTGAAAGCGAACTTCAGCATTCTTCAGAACTCTTCAGGCCCTCCCCAAGGACCTGCGCGGCCACACGTGTCATTCTGCGTCCCAATAGGAGGACGCCATGACAGACCTTATAAACAGTGCCCCACTCACCATCCGCCACCTTCGCCTGCCTCGCGTAAGGTTCCCCAAGCTTGGCATCGGCGCCACAATTACCGCAGTGTCCACAAGCATTACGCAAGCTTATTGCATGGCATACGTGGAGCCATTTAACGCCCTCCGGCGCCGGCCTTCGATCCCCGATGACGTCGATTTGGAAGGCCGCGATCCTAACTGGTGAGCTGTTCTAGAGCATGTTCCGGCAAAGTTGACTGACTTTGGCGATAACATCATGCTCCAGCTTATTGATTTCGATCACGTTTATGATTTTGGATTGATTCAATCCAAAATCATGGTGATCTAGGCCGCCGCGACAGGGATCTGTGCGAGTATAGCGAGGGCGGCTGGAGTTCCCTAATCTTACTGAGTCAGAAAGTCGCGGGGTTTTGTGTGAAAGGCGGCGTATTTTGAGGAGATTCGTTTTCAGCATGGGAGGGTTGGGATGGATCTTCGAACGGGCTCCAGTGAAGAACGGTTTGGGGTGTATGTCGAGGGGCTTGTCAGCGTGATCGGTCACGCTGACCGCGCCAAGCCGCTGCGCGACTATTGCGTGGGGCTGATGATGCCGTGCGGGCGCAAGAGTGTCGAGCCGATGGCGGCGCTGACGGCGCCCGGGCGGACGGCGGCGCAGCACCAATCGCTTTTGCATTTCGTCGGCGAAGGGCGCTGGCTGGACGAGGCGGTGTTGGCCAAAGTGCGCGAGATGGTGCTGCCCGGGATCGAACGCCATGGGGCCATCGAGGCCTGGATCATTGACGATACTGGTTTTCCCAAGAAGGGACGGCATTCGGCCGGCGTGGCCCGGCAATATTGCGGTCAGCTTGGCAAGCAGGACAATTGTCAGATCGCGGTGTCGCTGTCGCTGGCCAATCATGACGCGAGCCTGCCGGTTGCCTATCGTCTGTACCTGCCGGAGGAATGGGCCGCGGACGGCGGGCGCCGGAAGAAAGCGGGCGTGCCCAAGGAGGTCTGCTTCACGACCAAGCCGCAGATTGCTCTGGAGCAGATTCGGGCGGCGTGTAAGGCCGGTCTGCCGCGCGGCGCCGTGCTGATGGACACCGGTTACGGCGCCAACACCGATCTGCGCAGGGACATCACGGCTCTGGGACTGAGCTATGTGGCGGGCATTCTGCCGAACACCACGGTGTGGGCGCCGGGGATGGAGCCGCAGCGTCCCAAAGCCTGGACGGGTCGCGGACGGCCCCCGAAACTACTGCGCCGAGACAGCAAGCATCGGCCGATCCCGGTCAAAGAACTCGCGCTCGGCTTGCCCGCCAAGGCCTGGCGCACGATCACGTGGCGCGAAGGGGTTGCTGCGCCACTTTCTTCACGCTTTGCGCGCCTGCGGGTTTGCGTGGCCCATCGCGATTACCAGCTTACCGGGCAGCGCGCCGACGAGTGGCTCTTGATCGAGTGGCCCAAGGGCGAGGATGAGCCGATCAAATACTGGCTCTCGACCCTTCCCGAAAAGATCGCCCTCCATCGTCTGGTCGACATCGCCAAACTGCGTTGGCGCATCGAGCGCGACTATCAGGAGCTCAAGCAGGAGGTCGGGCTCGGGCATTTTGAAGGACGCGGCTGGCGTGGCTTCCACCATCACGCCACGCTCTGCATCGCAGCCTACGGATTCCTGATCTCCGAGCGGGAGACGATTCCCCCCTCAGCGCCGCGTTCCGCCGCGCTGTTCCAAGCGCCTGTTCTTCCCCAAGATTACCGACACCGCAGTGCCGCCGCTGCGGACCGAACGGCACATCCCAAACTCGATCGCAACCCTGCGCCGAAGACTGAACGTCGCTCTCGCCAACCAGCTCTCTCGATGTCCGTGCTGCGCACGGCCGATCAAGAAAACCAAAATAGTCAGTTTGTGACGCAGTAAGACTAAGAGTCTGTCCAAGAATTGAAATTAAGGCCTATTATTGCTCCGTGTAGGCGCTTTTAGGCAACATTGGTGCCGGTAAAAAAGCTGAAATCGTTGTACTTCTCCATGTTTGTCGCAAACCGCCACGTCGGATTTGGCCCACTCGACCTGAGAAATGTCAATTCTTGGACAGACACTAAGGGTTAAATGCGGAATTTCAAGCTGAGAAACTACCACGCTTAGCCGATTGCGGTAAGAACGCGGGGTCTATCATCCTCACGCGGGCGGGATAAACGGCTGTATGATTTGCTGAAACACCGGCAGCGCCTCAAGCCGCGCCGCGTGGGCGCTAAGCGCCGGAAAATCTCCCATCGAAACCAGCGAGGGATGCGCCTCGGCTACGAAGCGCAACACTGTCGCCACAACGATATCGGCGTGGCCGATGCGGTTGTCGAACCAATAGTCGCCGTTGCGCCCCGCGCGATCAGTTTCGAGGGCGGCGAGCACGGCAGTTATCTGTGAGCGGCAGCGGTTGACCCAGACGTCGGACACGTGGCTGTGCAGCCGCTTCTCGTAAAACAGGCTCACGGCCTTGTCGCCCACCCCCGTTGCAAGGCTTGCTACCTTCAGCGCCTGGTGCCGGGCAGGTTCGGTTTTCGGAAACATCGCGCGGCCCTCGGGCACGAGACTGTCGAGGTAATCCAGGATGGCGTGGCTTTCGATCAGCACCTCGCCGCTATCCAGCACCAGTGTCGGCACCCGTGTGAGCGGGTTATAGAGCCTGATCTTTTCCGCATCGCCGAACGTGGACCATGGCTTATGCGTGAAAGGCAGGCCGTAAAGCGTGAGCGCAATACCAACGCGGCGAACGAAGGGTGAGTCGTATTGGCCAATAAGAATCATGAGCATGCTCCGGAATGGGAAGCTGCCATGCATTGCGGGCAGGGAGCAAGGGCAGGGCCACTTTGCCGGAGGTTCAGGGGGCCACGGCTAGCGCAATAGTTTATTGCGTCAATCAACCAGAATTGGCACATAATATTGTTTTTTTCCAGTCCGCTTTTGGCATGATCTGCTGACCCCTAAAACAGCCGCGGATTCCATCGTCGATCAGGCCCCAAAAACTGAGATTAACTGTTTGTTATTAATAAATTTTAATATTAGTCAACCTTCCTGACATTTCTATTCATCCCCAGTTCAGCTAGCCCCCCCTAAAACGGGCGCTGGAAAGGCGGCAGGTTGATGCTCAGAACTCTGAAATTTGTGGCGATTGCGCTGGCGATGGTATGTGTCGCCGAGTCGGCTATTGCCCAATTCAAGCCGGTCAACCGTGCGCCCTACATTATTCTCAGAAAAAATACCCCGCAGTTCACCCAGCCGAACCTGAACTCGCTGCCTGAAGTGAGGATCTCGCCCTCCCAAGCTGCGGCCATTGCCAAGGCCGATTATCCCGGCGCCAAAGTTCTCAAGGTAAGACTGAGGGGTGAAATCTATCTCGTAACCCTGGTGATTGAAGGCAACGTGATGCGCGTCAGGGTGGACGGGAACGATGGTTCAATCCTATAGTCACCCCACCGCTAGCGCGTGATCAGGTTAAGTGGGCACCGGTTAACCGTCCGATCACGCGCCAGCATTGAATCGACGATCACGTTTGTCACTTTAGGTCGATTGGACCTAAAGTGACCGTGATCTAGAGCAAATCCCGGCGAAGTTGCACGACTTCGCCGACAAGGATTTGCTCCAGCATATTGGTTTGGCGCGATTCCTTATCGGCAAGGTGATTCCACTTTGAAGGGCAAGCGCGCTAGGCATTTTGGGATGGAAATAAATGCGCATTCTCGTCATTGAAGACGATCCTGACCTGAACCGGCAACTGGTGGCAGCACTTGGCGACGCGGGCTATGTGGTCGACAAGGCCATGGATGGCGAAGAGGGGCATTTCCTCGGCGACACCGAACCCTATGATGCCGTTGTCCTGGACTTAGGGCTACCCATTCTGGATGGTGTGAGCGTTCTGGAAAAATGGCGCCGCGCCGGGAAAAAAATGCCGGTGCTGATTCTCACCGCCCGTGACCGCTGGAGCGACAAGGTGGCGGGCTTTGATGCGGGCGCCGACGATTATGTGGCCAAGCCTTTCCAGATGGAAGAAGTGCTGGCCCGCATGCGCGCCCTTTTGCGCCGCAGTGCCGGCCATGCCACCAGCGAACTCACCTGCGGCCCCATGGTGCTCGATACCAAGAGTGCCAGGGTCACCGTGAATGGCACGGCAATCAAGCTCACCTCATTGGAATTCCGCCTGCTGTCTTATCTGATGCATCACGGCGGCAAGGTTGTCTCGCGCACCGAACTGGTTGAACATCTCTATGACCAGGACTTTGACCGCGATTCAAACACCATTGAGGTTTTCATCGGGCGTCTGCGCAAGAAGCTTGGCGTTGACGTGCTGCACACCATCCGCGGCATGGGATACTGCGTATCCGAGCCGGATAATGCGAAGTAATTCACTTTCCTTCCGTCTGATCTTTACCTCTGCTGCCGTGGCCATCGTGCTCCTTGTCAGTGCCGCCTTCCTGCTGGCCTTTCTGTTTCAGACGGCGATCGAGCGCAATTTTGACGCGCGTTTGCGTGCCGTGCTTGATGGCCTCCTCGCCAATGTGGAACTGGGCACCGATGGCGCTCCCGGCATGTCCGGCCAGATTGCCGATCCGCGCTTCGCGATTCCGCTGTCCGGCTGGTACTGGCAGGTGTCTCCTCCCAAGGACAAGGCCCTTGGCGAGTTGGCTTCCGAATCATCCCTCGAAATACGCCTGGTTCCCACCGAGGCCGATTTGCAGGCCCGCGACACCGGAGGCGTTGCCAGTTTCTATATTCGTGACAGCGGCGGCAAGCAGCTGCGCGCCATCGAGCAGAAATTCAAGCTCTTCGGCGGCGAGGATGAGTTCTCATTCCTTGTGGCCGGCAATTTTGATGAACTGAAAGAGGAGGTCCTGGCCTTTCGCCGCGCCCTCTATGGGGTGCTGGCACTCTTGGGCTTTGGACTGCTGGCAGCGATCATCCTGCAGGTGCGTGTGGCCCTGAGGCCGATGAAGCGCATGCAGCAGGCCCTAGCCGCCATTCGCGGCGGCAAGGCCGAGCGCCTGGCAGGAGAATTTCCCGACGAAATGCAGCCCGTGGCCGACGAGCTGAACCTGCTGATTCATGCCAACACCGAAGTCATTGACCGGGCCCGCACGCAAGTTGGCAATCTTGCCCATGCGCTGAAGACCCCGTTGAGCGTTCTCACCAACGAGGCGCAGGGCAATAAAACGGAATTTGGCAACAAGGTTTCCGAGCAGACCCAGGTCATGCGCGACCAGGTGAACCTCTATCTCGACCGGGCGCGCCGCGCCGCAAGGGCCCAGACCCTGGGCTCTGCCACCGATGTCGACCCTGTGCTGTCAGCCCTTGGCCGCACCATCATGCGCATCAATCAGGACAAGGGTGTGAAGATCGATGTGGCGGTGGAACCCGGCCTGAAGTTTCGCGGTGAAGTCCAGGACCTTGAAGAGATGGTTGGAAACCTCATCGACAATGCTGCCAAATGGTCCACGCAGGCGGTGAAAGTGAGTGCTGCACTTTTGACCGACCCGCTGGATGGCACGCGCAACTGGCTGCTCATCACCGTGGATGATGACGGCCCGGGCCTGCCTGCGGAAAAGCGCGCCGACGCGGTCAAGCGCGGCAGACGCCTTGATGAGTCGAAGCCCGGCTCGGGGCTGGGACTTTCGATTGTGACCGAGACCGCGGGAATGTATAGTGGCAACGTGGTGCTGGGTGATGCGGAACTGGGTGGCTTGCGGGTTGAACTCAGGCTTCCGGCCGTTTCCTGAGGGGCAGGATCCCTGAAAAAACCTTGCTCAGATTGAATGCGATTTGAGCGTGAGGAGCTCCTTAATCCGGCAGGCCGGCCTTGCGCATGCCTTCCCTGAGGTGTTCCAAATCTGCTGGAAACCAAGTGGCAGTACGTTGCCCCGAAATTGAAAAATCCGGCTCTCGCCGCAGAATCTCGA
>CAZAMS010000317.1:0-2352 GCA_964486305.1 uncultured Aestuariivirga sp. | reverse complement strand
CACTTTCACGCCACGGGTTTTTTCCGGCATGCAGCCCACGGGCAATTTGCACCTCGGCAATTATTTGGGTGCCATGCTGAACTGGATCAAATTGCAGGAAACCCATGAGTCCATTTATTGCGTGGTGGACATGCATGCCATTACCCTGTGGCAGGAGCCGAAAGAACTGCACAAAGCCATTCTCGAAGTGACGGCGGCCTATCTGGCCTGCGGGCTGGATCCCAAACGCTCCATCATTTTCAACCAGAGCCAGGTGCAGGAACATGCGGAACTGGCCTGGATATTCAATTGTGTGGCGCGCATGGGCTGGCTCAACCGGATGACCCAGTTCAAGGAGAAAGCCGGCAAGGACAAGGAACAGGCCTCGGTTGGCCTCTATGTTTATCCCGATCTCATGGCGGCCGATATTCTGGCCTATAAGGGAACCCACGTGCCCGTTGGCGAAGACCAGAAGCAGCATCTGGAACTGGCCCGTGACATCGCGGGGAAATTCAATCTGGATTTCGGCGATGCCATTCGTGAGGCTGGTTACAACGGCGACTTCTTCCCCCAGCCGGAACCCTTCATCATCGGGCCAGCGACGCGTGTGATGTCGCTGCGCGATGGTTCAAAGAAAATGTCAAAGTCAGATCCTTCGGACCTGTCACGCATCAATTTGTCCGATGATGCCGAAACGATTGCACGCAAAATCCGCAAGGCCAAGACCGATACGGACGGCCTGCCTTCGGAAGTGGCCGGGCTTAAAGGGCGACCGGAAGCTGAAAACCTGACCGGCATCTATGCGGCACTTTCGGGCAGTTCGATGGATCAGGTTTTGGCGCAATTCGGCGGCGGGCAATTTTCACGCCTGAAGGATGCTCTGGCTGACCTCGCGGTGGCCAAACTTGGCTCCATTGGCCGGGAAACCAAGCGATTGCAGGCGGATTCCAAGCATGTCGAGGGTATTTTGGCCGATGGATCAGCCCGGGCCCAGGCCATTGCCGCGCCAATTGTACGTGAGGTACGTAAAATTGTCGGTTTTGTTGTTTCCTAGCTGAAGCAACAATTTGAAATGATTCCAAACTAGCCTATATATAGGCTCAGAGGATAAAACATGTTTATTCAGACCGAAGCCACACCAAACCCTGCCACCCTGAAGTTCATTCCGGGAAAGCCGGTACTGCCGGGGTCGACACGCGAATACCGTGCGGCGGATGAGGCCGATGAATGCGCCTTGGCCCAACAGCTGTTTACGGTTTCGGGCGTTTCGGGCGTATTCCTGGGACAGGACTTCATTACGGTGAGCAAGAGCGAAGGCGAATGGCAACACCTGAAGCCTGCCATCCTTGGCCATATCATGGACCATTATCTGTCCAACGCACCAATGCTCGCGGGCGAAAAGCCTCTGGTCATGACCGACAGCGGCGAGTTTTTTGATGAGTCCGACAAGGCCATTGTCGGCACCATCAAGGAATTGCTGGAAACCCGCGTCCGGCCTGCCGTTGCGCAAGATGGCGGCGACATCACCTTTCATGGTTTCAAGGAAGGCGTGGTCTTTCTCAACATGAAGGGCTCGTGCGCCGGCTGCCCGAGTTCAACGGCCACGCTCAAGCATGGTATCGAGAACCTGTTGCGGCACTTTGTTCCCGAGGTCACTGAAGTCCGGCCGGTTTAAGCCTATCTGTTTTTGAATTCAGGCTTCCGCTTTTCAACGAAGGCGGACATGCCTTCTTTTTGATCATCCAAAGCAAACATTGAATGGATGAGGCGGCGCTCAAAACGCAAGCCCTCGGCAAGGCTCGTTTCAAAGGCGCGGTTCACGGCTTCTTTCGCCATCATGACAACGGGCTGGGAGAATGAGGCAATTTTTGTAGCGGCGTTCACGGCCTCGTCCAAAAGCTTTTCCGTCGGAACGATGCGTGACACCAACCCACAGCTCTCTGCCTCAGCCGCCTCCATCAAACGACCGGTCAGGACCATGTCCATGGCCTTGGCCTTTCCAATAAACCGCGCAAGCCTTTGCGTGCCGCCGGCACCGGGAATAACGCCTAAGGTAATTTCCGGTTGTCCGAACTTTGCCGTATCGGCTGCAATGATGAAATCGCACATCATGGCGAGTTCGCATCCGCCACCCAGACAATAACCCGAAACGGCAGCGATGATAGGTTTGCGAAATTCCGATACATTGTCCCATGTGCCAAAAAAATTACCCAGATACACATCGGTAAAACTCTTGTCTTTCATCTCGCGTATATCAGCGCCCGCGGCAAAGGCCTTTTCACTCCCTGCAATAACCACGCAGCCAATGGCAGGGGTTTTTTGAAATGCCCAAAGGGCATCATTCAATTCATCAATCAGCTGCGAGTTCAAGGC
>CAZAMS010000316.1:0-6158 GCA_964486305.1 uncultured Aestuariivirga sp. | reverse complement strand
TGTAAAATTGCGTCCAAGAATGACCCCCTCTGGAAAACGATCTAATCGATTGTTTTTGAATGACTATCGGCCAATTGAATGGGGTCATCGTTGGACGCGAAACGTGACCCCACCCAAATCAATTATTGTCTCATAACTACAGCGCGTTACGTAAGACGAGAGGTGGGGTCATTGTTCAAAGCGTTTTCACACTTCTGCTCGTAGCCGGCCAACAGACAGTTGGTTTGCTCTGACCTTGCAATGTTTCCATTTCATTGGAGCGCCGAGCACCTTGACGACCTCAACACAATATCAATTGACATTTGGCTGGTTTGCGCTTTGTCGGGTATCCTAACATTCCTCGTTGCAATGGGACTATTTCTTGCTGCTCTACGCTATCTGTCGGCAGGATTTGCGAGCAGCTTTCTCATACTGACACCGGTCTTCGGTTTGGCCTGCGCGTTTCTGTTGCTGGGTGAAGTGCTTACTGGCTGGCAATGGTTCGGAGTTCTCATCATCCTGATGTCTGTGTTGGGCATTCAGCATGCCAACGCGAACTCGGAAGTATAGTGCTGCCGACAGCTTGAATGCCGCGTCGAGTTGGCGATAGATGCCCACTGGACCATGGCTTCTTCCATCATCCACTATTCTTCGTCGGCGCAAAGCCGGCGAGTTCCTGCGGCACGAGACTTTGATTTGCAAAGTCAGCTTGACTTGACTTGGGGTGAAGTGTTTCCGGTCGAAGATTGGTGTATCGCCGCAGCATCTTCCAATCTTTGTGCCCTGTTACTAGGGCGACTTGCTCTATTTTGAGTCCGGCTTCGAACAGCCTGCTTGTGCCTTCGTGTCGAAGATCATGAAAATGTAAATCATCATCGATCTTGAGTTCCTTACAGGCACGTTGAAACGCAGTTCCAGCAGATTATGATGGTGCGGAAAAACTCGGCCGATTCCGCGCGTGACAATTCGCTGTTCGAGCAGAACTTCCCAAGCATCATATTTTGTTAAGTTCAGCATAGGAATGCGTTGGTTGTTGCCATCCTTCTTTCGTGGGTCTTTTCGGTCGCGAACGGTCACCATTCGGTTGCGGATATCCACATCGTCCCACGTAATTTTGCAAACTTCTTCCTGTCTCATCGCGGTAGCGACAGCAAACCTGATCATGCGGCCAACCGGAATGAGTTGCCGTGGCTTTTCGTCAAAGTAACGAATGAGATCATCAAGCTCGTTTTGAGTTGGACGACGGTCTCTTTCTGATGCGTTGCCCACTAAATCCAATCGCTTGAGTGCGACACGTGCCAGTCTGACTTCTTCTGGAGAAACAGCTATGCCATGCACAGCAGCAGCGTGGGTCAACATTGTGCCTATAAATGAAAGATCAATCGCAAGTGTAGCAGGTCCCGCACCTTGCTTTGCACGCTTTTTCCCATAGTCGATAAGCACGCTTCTGGTAATCTCTTGCAGTCGGTAGCCGCCGAGGGTTAGCTTTAGCGCTTCAAGCACAGCGCTTTTGGAGCGTCGGATTGTTTTACCTACTTCCTTCATGTCCTGGATGTGCAAGTCGATGATGTCACTAAACGTCTGAACAGAGCGCGGATTGATAATTCTTGGATCTAGGCCCTTGTCGATTGTGCGTTCGGTTTCCAATGCCCATGTGTCAGCATCTGCTCTTCGCCGAAAGGTATTGCTGATATATTTTCCCTTACGGCGCACCTGGGCTCGCCAGTTTCCAGAAGGCAGCTTGACGATCACAGGCATTCGTGTGCACTCCTCTTAAAACTCGTGTGCGCTACGTGTGCAGCAAGGGAACGAAACGGGGATAAAACCCCAGAATTCGTGTGCAAATCAGTGCACACGATCTTGCTTCGTTCCTTTACAACATAAGGATAAACTATTGAATTACAAGGATAAAATATTCGCCGTTGCGCCCATGATGGATTGGACGGACCGGCATTGCCGGGTCTTTCACCGTCATCTCGCGCGTCATGCCTTGCTCTATACGGAGATGATCACAGCCCAGGCCATTCGGCATGGCGACCGCCAACAGCTCCTTGGTTTTGATCCCGCGGAGCAGCCGGTGGCCCTCCAGCTCGGCGGCAGCGATCCCGCAATGCTTTCTGAGGCAGCAAAAATTGGCGAGGATTACGGCTATTGCGAAATCAATCTCAATGTGGGCTGCCCCTCCGACCGCGTTCAGGAGGGACGGTTTGGCGCTTGCCTCATGGCCGAGCCGCAACTCGTGGCCGATTGCGTTGCGGCCATGCGCGCGGCTGTCAAAATTCCGGTGACCGTGAAATGCCGCATCGGCATTGATGACCAGGACGAAACCGAGGGACTTGATCGTTTTGTTGAAAATGTCGCTGCAACTGGCTGTAATACTTTCATTATTCACGCCCGCAAGGCCTGGTTGAAAGGTCTGAGCCCAAAGGAAAACCGGGAAATTCCACCGCTCAACTACGCCCGTGTTCATCAGCTCAAGGCAGACTTCCCGCACCTCAGTGTCATCCTGAATGGCGGGCTGGCCACGCGCGAATCCGCCAGGGACGAAATGCAGAACCTGGACGGTGTCATGCTGGGCCGCGCCGCCTATCACACGCCTTGGCTGCTCGCCGATGTAGATAATGTCTTCTTTCACAAGAAAAATCCGGTGACGAGCCGCATCGCGGCCGTGCAAAACATGCTGCCCTACATAGAGCAGCAATTGCACCAGGGTGTCTGGCTTTCAAAGATGAGCCGCCACATGCTTGGCCTCTTCCATGGCCAGCCCGGCGGGCGCCATTGGCGTCAGATAATCTCGGAGCAAAGCCATCTCGCGGGCGCTGGAATCGATGTTTTGCGCCGCGGCCTGGATGCCATTGAAACCCAATCGAATCGCCTGATCGCGGCTGAATGAAGTTGCTGGCATAGTGACTTGATCTTGTGATATGGGTCGGAATGGACGGAGCGAGGGAAATCATGCGGGCAAAGACAATCGCGGCTGTTATGCTTCTGGCCTGCGTAGTCGGCAGTACCAAAACTCTCGCGCAAACCCTCCCTCCCAGTTTTAATTGCGAGCCATTTGATAATGGCACTGACGTGCTGGAAACGGATGTCACGGCCTGCTCCAAGCCACTGATAAATCGCCAATCCTTGGCCAATACCTCCTCGTCGATTGCCCATATCATCATGGACCGCCTGAATATGGGGCCAGACCAGACGGAACCAGCCGGCCTCGAGCTTACGAACGCCAAGGACATAGTTGAACGGCTCTCCGGAAGTGGCACGATTCTCATTGCACCGACCGCCGATGTGGCAACTCCGGCACCAACGCCAAATTGGAACATTTGGATTGATGGAAAATACAGCTGGCTGGATGACGACTTGCCTTTGAGTGACCTTGATGGGTCGCTCATAAACGGCATTATTGGCGCCGATTACAAGATCTCGGACCGGATGGTACTTGGCCTCATGGGCACCTACGAAACATCCGATCTGGAGGGATTGGGAGTAACCCAGGATACCGACGGCTGGGGTGGCGGAGCCTATATGGGCCTGTCGCTGACAGACAGCCTAGTGCTCTCAGCCACTGTCTTGGGGACGGAACTTGATACGGATGTAAACGGCGCTGCCGAATTTGATTCCACACGCATTCAAGCGACCAGCGCCCTGACTGGCAATTTTTATTCCGGCACGTGGCGCACTTCGCCGTCACTCACGGTAGCCTGGTCAAAGGAATGGCAGGACGCGAGTGGTGCATTCAACGCCCAAACCATTGAAACGGGGATCATTTCTCCCGGCCTGCAGATTGGCAACTCAGTATCAATTGGCGGCGCATCAACGGTAGAACCCTGGCTCGGCGCGCAGTTTGATTGGGTCGGGATAAACAAGGTTGTTGATGACCTTTTGGGGACCATTTTGGATGATCCCTATACCGATCTTCGCCTGCAGGGCGGTTTCAATTTTGCCTTTGGGGCCAATGCGCAATTGGCTTTGACCGCAGAAATTAGCGGGCTTCTCTATGAGGATTCAGACACTTATACGGCTGGCGCCAACTTCGCCTACCAATTCTAGAACATGTCCCGACGAAGTTGCATGACTTCGTCGACAAGGACATGCCCCAGAACATTGAACTGGCGCGATTCCTTTTCGGCCAAGTGAATCTACTTCGCCGGGAAGCGCGCTATGAATTGGCGAGGCGTCCCTGCCGTCCGCCCCGGCGCCTCTTGCGCAGCGTGAGGGTTTCAACGCGTTCGTTAAGGCCTGCCATAATGGACTGGCGATCTGCGGGGCTTAGGCCAAGCCAGCTGCCAATTTCCATGCGCGTGCGCCCGCAACCGATGCAAAACCCGGTGTCGGGATCCACAACACAGACCTTGATGCAGGGCGTGTCGATTTCTGGCAAATCAAATGCGTTCATGCCCTGAAGATAGGGAATTTGCGGGTCATCGGCCATGCGAACGCGCCATTATTGAAGCAAAAGCGTCTTAGTTTTTAAGGTAGAGCACGCCGTCTTCAACTTTGAAACTCTTGAGTTTGCTCAAAAAGCTCATGCCAAGCAGCGAGCCGCGCATGGCTCCGTCAGGCATCACCAGGCCTTGCACGTCTGAAACCCGCACCCCGTCTATTTCAACCTTGTCCAGGTTGACGCCAGCAGCCTTCACCACGCCGTTTGCGGTCGAAACGGGAATATTATAGTCGAGATTGCCGGGATGAAGCCCAATATCTCGTGCATCCTCATAGCTCAAAGCCACAGCCGAAGCGCCAGTATCGACCATCACTTTCACGTTTCTGCCATTGATCTCGGCCTTGACGATGAAATGGCCATTCTGCCCCGCTTTCAGCGCAGTTGCAGCGTTGAGTTGCAGCATTTCCGCCGCTGTCGTTTGGCTGACACTAGGCAAACCGCCAGCGATCATGAAGAGAAAGGCAAGGGCAAGCGGTGGCAACGCACCCGGCAAACGCATGAGGCAACTCCCTGGATTCAGTTGCTTCAGAATTATGGGCTCAATCTCTATAAGTATTGAAAATGATTGGAACAATTGTCGTTAAGGTTAACCAATTGTTGCGGCATAAACCGTGAGCATGGTGAGCTCCGTCAACACCTGTACCGCACCGCAGACATCGCCGGTTTGCCCGCCGATCTGGCGCATGGAAAGGGCCCGAACCAGCGCCAGCATGATGCCCGCGGCAATGATGGCGATGACGGCGATTTCAGGCGACAGGACAAGCCCGACCGCCACTGCCGCGCCAATGCCACCAGTAAGAAGTGAAAACAGCGCACTGCGTTTTCCCGGTCGTCCCGCGAATACCGAAAGACCATCGCTTCGCGCTGGCCTCGTGGCCCACAGGAGGTCAACAATGAGGGAGCGCGAAAACGCCGCCGCACCCGCCAGAAGCGCAAGAATTGTGAGCGGTTGTGCGCCTGCGAGAGTTTCATAGATCGCCGCCCGGCCAATGAATGTGAGGCACAGCGCAATGGTGCCATAGATGCCAATGCGGCTGTCGCGCATGATTTCAAGGCGGTGTTCCCGCGTGCGCCCGCCACCAAAGCCATCGGCCACATCGGCGAGGCCGTCTTCATGCAAGGCGCCGGTGACCAGAACTCCGGCGGCGAGTGCCAGAACAGCGGCCAAAAGTGACGGCACTCCCAGCATGTTTGCGCCAATCAGAACCGCGCTGATGATGGCTCCGATGATGGCTCCCGCCAGTGGAAAAAAGCGCATGGCTTCCGCGAGCGGCGGTAAATCCAGCGTGCGCACGAAAGGAATTGGCAGGCGTGTGAGAAAGCGCAAGGCCACGAGGGTTTCAGCAAAAGGCCTGATTTTCCACGTAGTTTCGCTAGGTGGCGAAGACATGTCGTTCATGTTGCACTGATACCCCGAATCCCGTGATTAGGTCACTAGCAGGAAGATTAAAAGGACGAGAGAATGACAATTGCCGCAACGGGTTTGCCGTTTGATGACATCAGGAAACTGATGCAGGATTTGCCCGTGGCGGATCAGGATGTTGTGGCGCAATTTCGTAGCCATGATGCGCAACTGACCAAGCCTCCGGGTGCCTTGGGCAAGCTCGAAAACATGGCGGAATGGGTGGCGGCCTGGCAGGGAAATTATCCGCCCAAAATTGCCCGCCCGGTGGTGGCCGTTTTCGCCGGAAACCATGGCGTGGTGGCGCAAGGTGTTGCCGCCTATCCCGCTGAA
>CAZAMS010000315.1:0-4443 GCA_964486305.1 uncultured Aestuariivirga sp. | reverse complement strand
ATTCGGCCCAGTCGGCATGGCCCTTTTCGGCCTCGTCCCAATGGGTTATGCCAGCCACACCCTCAATATCGACACTGATATAGATTTTCATTTTCGCTAAGCTAGTTCCCATGAAGATAAATTCCAACACCCGAAGCGTAGACCTAGACCCGCGCGAGGCGCAGTTCTACGAAAACCCCTATCCCACCTACCATGAGCTGCGCCGGAAAGTGCCAGCATTCAAGTGGGAGCAATATGGCTACTGGTGTTTCGCCGGCCACGAGGACGTTAATGCGTTGCTGCGGGACAGGCGCTTTGGGCGGCAAATTCTCCATGTGGCGACCCGGGAGGAACTGAGCCAAGCCGACATTCCATCGCGCCTCAAGCCTTTCTACGATTTCGAACAGCATTCCCTACTGGAACTTGAGCCCCCGGTTCACACGCGGCTGCGCGGGCTGGTCAACCGGGCCTTCCTGTCACGCCAAGTGGAGCGCCTGCGGCCAAAAATAGAGAGTCTTTCCAATCAATTGATTGATGGCTTTGAGAAAAAGGATGAAGTTGACCTGTTGCCTTCCTATGCCACGCCTATTCCGATCATCGTCATCTGTGAGTTGCTGGGTGTTCCCACCGACAAGGCAGATCAGCTTCTGAGCTGGTCCCACGACATGGTAGCGATGTATATGGCTCGGCGGGATCGGGCGGTGGAAGATGCGGCGGTTGCGGCCACCGTTGCCTTCAGCGATTACATGCGGGCGCTGGTGAAAGAGCGGCGTAAGGACCTCAGCGACGATCTGCTCTCCGCTCTCATCCGTGCCGAAACCGAAGGCCAAAAGCTTTCCGAAAATGAACTCATCACCACGGCTATTCTTATTCTCAACGCAGGACATGAAGCCACGGTTCATTCCATTGGCAATGGTGTGAAAACTTTGCTCGAACGCGGTATTCACGAACCCGTTACTGAATTCCTCATCGAGGAAATCCTGCGCTTTGATGCACCGCTGCATTTATTCACCCGCTATGCACTGGACGACATTGAGTACGTCGGAATCAAGTTTAGGAAAGGCGAAGAAGTGGGCCTGATGCTAGGCGCCGCCAACCGCGACCCGGCTCGGTTTGCAAACCCTGATCAGTTTGATCCCGCGCGTGAACCCAACCCCCATGTCAGCTTCGGTGCGGGCATTCACTTCTGTATCGGCGCACCGCTTGCAAGATTAGAAATGTTGATTGCATTTCAAACACTGTTCAGACGCTTGCCGAAACTGGCACCAGCCGCCACGCCCCATTACAAGGACAGCTATCATTTTCATGGTCTGGAGGAGTTAAGGGTGAGGTTCTGATATCCCCTATCCCTCCCTCAAATCCTCATCATGACCGGACTTGATCCGGTCATCTTCTGTCAGCTGAGAAGATGCCCGTGTCGAGCACGGGCATGATGAGAAGTTGGAAGCATGACGTGCAGCATCTCACATCGTTTCCTTTTAACTCCCCACCCACAAGCACCAGATCGCCAGCAACGGCTGCGCCTCGGTTCGCATGGCGTGGAGCACATTGGGTTCGTTGTAGACAAGGCCGCCTGGCCCCGGCGTGGTCCACTCCATGTTCGCGTTCCACCAGGCGCCGCCTGCCAAAGAAACATAAACTTCTTCCGGAGTATGACGATGGTCGGGATAGCGCACATGGGGTGCCAGCAGGCTGATGCCGACCCACACATCGTCGCGCTCTTCCAAACCGCCCGGCCCTGCGACAAGCGCATTGGCGTGGCCATCGTGGAAACTTGTGTCATCAGGCGACGAACTATTGCGGCGTTTCCATTGCAGGCGAGGTGACAGGTCGCTCAAGGCTGCAGCAAGCGCAGGGATTGGGACCGGACCTGTACTTGCCACGTGCAACGCAGACTCCAGTGCATCGCACACGGGCAAGCGCTCTGGCGCAAAATTGCCTTGATCGCCAACGCGCGTTCGCAGCGCATCAAAGACGCGCTTTGCCGCTGACCCCGCATTTGCACAGGTATCAGCGCGCCTATGAATGGCTGTTTCGGTGAAATCATAGAATAGTTGAAGTTTTGCATCGCGGTGCTTCATGCAACCACCTTGAATGAAGGGCATTTGGTTGACAAGAAGCACCTCTCGCCTCACGTCGTTTCCGCACCTTCGGCTGACGTTTATCCGCCTCCTCAGCACCGGGGTTGAGCCTAAAGCTACCCCCTAGTGAAACTTTCTCAACAGGCCACGCCATGACCGATGTACAGTCCGCTCCAACCGGCCGCCGCGCACGTGGCGGGGCCGATGCCCGCCGGGCCGCCCGCACCAACCAAATTACGCCGCCCGCGGGCTATATCCGCCGCAACATCAAGCTCTATGAGCCCTTCTCCGACGATCAACTGGAGCTTATCGAACACAACGCAGATATCATCCTGCAGGAAACCGGAATCGATTTTTACGATGACGAAGATGCCGTCCAAATGTGGAAACAGGCTGGTGCCGACGTCAAACACTCAGAAACCGACGCCAAGCGCTTCCGCGTGCGCTTTCCCAAGGGCCTCGTCCGCGCGCTGATCAAGACCGCGCCCCGCGAGTACCAGCAGCATGCGCGCAATCTGGCCAACAGCATCATCATCGGCGGCAACAACACTGTGTTCGCGCCGGTTTATGGTCCACCCTTCATCCGCAATCTCGATGAAGGCCGCCGCTATGCCACGATCGAGGATTTCCGCAACTTCTCGAAGCTTGTTTACATGCTGCCGAGCCTGCATCATGCCGGCGGAACGCTGTGCGAGCCGGTTGACATACCGGTCGCCAAGCGCCACCTCGACATGGTCTACACCCACATCAAGTACAACGATAAGCCGTTCATGGGCTCGGTCACCTCGGGCGAGCGCGCAGCGGACTCTGTTGCCATGGCGGAACTTGTTTTCGGCAAGGAGTTCGTTGACCAGAACTGCGTGATGACCAGCCTTATCAACGCCAACTCACCCATGGTGTGGGATGGCGTCATGCTTGGTGCGCTGAAGGTCTATGCCCGCGCCAATCAGGCAACCGTGATCTCGCCGTTCATTGTGGCGGGCGCCATGTCGCCGGTCACCACGGTTGGAACGCTTACACAGATTCTGGCGGAGGCATCGGTTGGCATTGCCTTCACGCAATTGTGCCGGCCCGGCGCACCAGTCGTTTTCGGCACCTTTGCCGCCTCCATGTCCATGCAATCGGGCGCTCCTACATTCGGCTCGCCGGAACCTGCACTGGTAACGTTCGGCGCCGCCCAACTTGCGCGGCGCATGGGTGTGCCGTTCCGGTCGGGCGGCGGGCTTTGCGGTTCAAAAGTTCCCGACGCGCAGGCAGCCTACGAAAGCGCCAACACGCTGTGGTCGACGATCCTCTCCGGCGTCAACTTCTGTCTCCACGCAGCGGGCTGGCTGGAAGGCGGATTGGCATCCGGTTACGAGAAACTCATCATGGATGCCGACCAGCTCACCATGTTCCAGAAGCTCGCGCAAGGCGTCGATTTCTCGGAAAACGGCCAGGCCATGGATGCCATCCGCGAAGTTGGCCCCGGTTCGCATTATCTGGGCTGCGCCCACACGCGAGAAAATTTCGAAACTGCCTTCTGGCGCTCCGGCCTCGCCGACAACAATTCGTTCGAGCAATGGCGCGACGACGGGGAAAAGGACATCGTCGCCCGCGCAAACACCCAGTGGAAGAAGATGCTGCGCGAGTATGAAGCCCCTCCCCTCGATTCCGGCATCGATGAGGCGCTTCAAGCCTACATGGCTAAGCGCAAGGAAGTGCTGCCGGACGGCGTGAGCTGATCAAGTCTGCACGAGTGTATCCTGTTTCAATCTTTGCGCCAGAAAATCCCCGAAGGTCCGGACTTTGGTGGAGATGCGCCGATTGTCCAGATAAATCGCAAGAACGGGTATATCACCAATGTCCCAATCTGGCAGCAACCTGACAAGGCGGCCAGCGAGCAAATCATCAATCACCGCATACTCACCGATAAGTGCCGCTCCGCTTCCAGCGAGCGCAAGCCGGTGCAGCACCTCTATACTGTTGGCCACGAGAGTCGGTGAAAAGCTGGCGCGTTCCTCAAGCTCGCCCGATCGAAAGGTCCATGTGGTGGGCTTGGGATAAGTCGTGTTGATAAGGCATGGCCAAACTTGCAAATCAGAGGGACTCTTCGGAGTCTGGAACTTTTCCAGCAATTCAGGTGCTGCCACCACAATCATATGCGTCTTGCCAAGCTGCCGCATGATCGCATTTGGGTCATTGTTGGTGCAAAGTCTAATAGCCAAATCAAAACCCGATGCGACCAAATCGACAACTTCCGTAGTCTTACTGTGTCATAAATTTCTGCGCTGTGCCGCGCGTGCGATTGGAGCGGCGCAACACGGACATCGCGGCAGGCTTCTGATGAGGGCGAGGATGAGCCGCCGTCGCATGGTCGCAATGGAGTTCGGGATGTGCCGTT
>CAZAMS010000314.1:0-8444 GCA_964486305.1 uncultured Aestuariivirga sp. | reverse complement strand
GATATCGATGCCGTTCACCTCCATGGGCGGGTGGCCATGCTTGATCCAGTTCGCCAGCATGAGGCCCGCACCACCTGCCGACTGTATGCCAATCGAATTGTAGCCCGTGGCGACGTACAGGCCTTTCACCTCGGGCGTTTCGCCGAGATAGTAGCGGTTGTCCGGCGTGAAGCTTTCCGGCCCATTGAAGAAAAGCTGAATGCCCGCCGTTTCAAGCAGGGGCACACGGTTGATGGCGCTGGCGAGAATGGGTTCAAAGTGGTCCATGTCTTCTTGCAACGTTACAAAGTTATGCTCATCATCAATGCCGCCACCGCCCCAGGGCTTGGCCACGGGCTCGAACGCACCGACCATCAGCTTGCCCGCATCTTCCTTGTAGTAGGTGCATTCATCCGGCACGCGCACCACGGGCATGTTGCGCGGCAATGCAGCGATTGGTTCCGAGACGATGTAGAAATGCTCGCAGGCATGGAGCGGAATATTCACGCCAATACTGCGGCCCAATTCGCGAGACCACATGCCGGACGCAATCACCACCTTGTCAACCATGATTGTGCCATCTGTCGTCTCAACGCCAACAGCCTTGCCCTTCTCAACCAGAATGCGCGTAACTTTGGTATTCTCAAAAATCTTTGAACCCTGTGAACGCGCCCCCGCCGCCAGTGCCTGCGTCACATCAATGGGGTTGACCTGTCCGTCCTTCGGCAGGAACACGCCGCCCTTGACACCATCCATGTTGTAATGGGGCACGCGCTCCTTGATGTCGCCCGTGCTGACCACATCGACAGCCAGTCCAAAATTCTTGGCCATGGAAGCGCCACGCAGGAGTTCTTCCATGCGACCATCGCTGAGGGCTATGGAGATCGAACCATTTTGCTTGAATCCCGTGGCCTGGCCGGTTTCCTTCTCCAGTCCTTCAAAAAGATTGGTTGTGTACTTCGCCAACTCCGTAAGATTCTTGGATGCGCGCAACTGCCCCACAAGACCTGCCGCATGCCACGTTGTTCCAGACGTCAGCTGCTTGCGTTCGAGAACCACCGTGTCGGTGATCCCGATTTTGCCGAGGTGATAGGCAATGGAGGCCCCCACGATGCCGCCGCCAATAATTACGACATCACAACGGGCGGGCAGGGACTTCGACATGGGGGAGACTCCGGAAGGGGTTGGTGAATTTATCTAACATGTCACTCACCAAAGCGGAAAGCGCCAGCCTGCCTCACGTCGCCATGCCAATTTTTCACCTAACTACCCAAAGACCGCGAAAAGACGTATGTTTCTACAACCGGGGACCTCGACAAAGGAGGCAGCTATGACCGCTTACAATGTTGTGCGTTTTAAAGTGAAGTCCGGTCAGGAACAGAAATTCATCGATATGCACAAAAACCTGCCGGATCTTGACGGAATGAAGGATGGCGCACTGATCAAGACCGGGGACCGTACCTATTGTCTAATCGGCAAGTGGGACGATTTTGAGAGCATTGTGGAGGCCAGGCCTCGCATGATTGGCATTCTTGACGGGTTCCGCAGCATGCTGGAAGACTTGGGTGGAGGCCTCGGCCTGACCGACCCGGTTTCAGGTACCGCCGTCGCCAAATTTCCAACCCATAAACATTGATTGATAACGTCAGGCCGCCATTTTCCTTTGCGGGCGCTCTTTGTTTCGACTATTATATCGTTCGAAATAAAGAACGGGTCGTTTTATGCATAAAGGCAATATTTCTCCGACTGAGGCTCACCAGCGTTTGCAGGGCAATTCCTCCGCTGTATTGGTCGATGTGCGAACCCAACCCGAGTGGACCTTTGTAGGCGTCCCCGCCGTCGAAAGGCTCGTGCGCCTGGCCTGGCAGGTGTTTCCAGTCATGCAGGTGAATGCAAAATTTGTCGAAGAGATTGAGCAGATGGGCCTGCCCAGGGATGCGGAAATTCTCTGCATCTGCCGCTCCGGCGCGCGCTCGTCCTCGGCAGCCACAGCCCTCACCGAAGCGGGCTATTCCAATTGCTGGAATGTGGCTCAGGGCTTTGAGGGCGACAAGGATGCCAACGGACACCGTGGCACAACGAATGGATGGAAAGCCGCCGGGCTCCCCTGGGTTCAAAGCTAATGGCCAAATATACGAAGAAACAGAACCCCGCAGGCTGGGGCGATGCGACCAAGCTTGTGCGTGGCGGACTTGACCGTTCGAACCATGGCGAAACCTCGGAAGCCATCTACCTCACCTCCGGCTATGTCTACGACGACCCGGAAACTGCCGAACGCCGCTTTGCCGGCGAAGAAGAAGGCTATGTCTATGGTCGTTATGGCAACCCCACCGTCACCATGCTTGAAGAGCGTATGCGCCTGTTGGAAGGCGCTGAAGCCTGTTATGCCGTGGCGTCTGGCATGTCGGCCGCCTTCGGCGCACTCGCCTGCCAGTTAAAGGTTGGCGACCATATCGTCGCCTCACGCTCGCTGTTCGGCTCCAACTACCAGATCATCACGGCCATCCTGCCAAAATTTGGCGTGACCTATGATCTCGTTGATGGCACCGATTCCAAGGCCTGGAAACAGGCGATGAAGCCTCAAACCAAGTGCGTATTCTTTGAAACGCCGTCCAATCCCCTGCTTGAGGTTCTGGACGTTCAGATGATTTGTGACATCGCCCATAAGGCGGGCGCCGTAGTGATCATCGACAACGTCTTCGCAACACCCATCCTGCAGAAACCCATGGAGCTTGGCGCCGACATCGTCTTCTATTCGAATACCAAGCACAGTGATGGTCAGGGCAGGGTGTTCGGCGGCACCATTTTATCCAGCAAGAAATTCAAGGAAGACCTGCTGAAGCCCTTCCTGCGCCACACCGGACCGACGATCTCGCCATTCAATGCCTGGGTACTGCTCAAAGGCCTCGAGACCATGAAATTGCGCGTTGAGGCCCAAAGCAAATCCGCTGCCACGATAGCCGAAGCGCTATCATCAATTAAGGACGTTGAGCGGGTTTATTATCCCCATCATGACAGTCACAGGCAGGTCAAGCTGGCCCGCAGCCAAATGAAACTGGGCGGCACCATGGTGTCCTTCGATGTTTCAGGCGGCAAGGAGAAGGCTTTTGACGTGCTGCGCAATCTTGGTATTATCGACATCTCCAACAATCTTGGTGATGCCAAATCCCTGATTACCCATCCTGCGACAACGACCCACCGCAACATCGGTCCGGAAGCCCGCGCCATGATGGGAATTTCAGATGGCAACCTGCGGCTGTCCGTTGGTCTGGAAGATGTGGGCGATCTTGTGAATGATCTCAAGCTGGCGTTGAAAGCCTGACGCTACATCGTCGCGAAGCGGTAAATTCCGATGCTGATCGCCAGTAGTCCCACGGCCACGGTAAGTGTTCGACGCGGGGCAACTTTGGAAAGATAACCGCCAATTGCAGCGGCGGGAAGCCCGCCAAGCACCAGGCCTGCAATCGGCCAGGCGACGTCGCGCCATTCCGATCCGCCCTGCCAATATCCCATGGCAAACGCAAAAACAAATGTGGAAAACACGGCGATGCTGACAATGAATTCAGAAAAATTGCTCGAGCCGATGGCATAACGCGACTCCGTTCCAGCACCAAGCAGGCTGGTGGTCACAATGGGACCCCAGCTTCCGCCAATACCTTCGATGAGGCCGCCCACAAAGCCGATCAGCCGCGTGAAGCCCTTGGGAAACAGTCTAGGCGCCACATCAAGCAAACCACGATAGATGACCAATGCGCCAATCAACAACAGATAGACGTTGATCATGATCGTCAGTGTTTTGCCCTTCAGGCTGGTGAGTACGGTGGCACCGATCATTCCGCCCAGCGCCCCGTACAAGCACAACAGGATAATGATTTTCCAATCAAGGTTCTTGTGCCAATAGTGGGAAAGCGCAGCCGTTCCGGTAGTTGGCAATTTGGCAGCGTTCACGCTTGCCGAGGCAAGGGCAGGGGGCACGCCTTGTGCCAGAAGAACCGACGATGAGATGACCCCAAATCCCATGCCCAACGCACCATCAACGAGCTGCGCAAGGAAACCCACAAGGGCAAAAGCCCAAAATTCATGCATCCGGTAATTCCCCCAAGGGTGGCTGCGATCAGGCGCTCACAGCCTGGCGCTGAACTGTGCGGATAATTTGTCCATTCGCGGTAAAATGTATACCGCATTCTGTCTTGTCAGTGCCAGCCCAACGTCCGGCGCGCGGGTCGTCATCGGTGCCGCCAAGCGAAGTGCAGGGTTCGCAGCCAATCGAGCGATAACCCTTGAGCCGCAGCGGATGCGAGGGCAAATGATGGCTGGTCATATATGATTGGATGTCGAGGGCGGAAAAACCAGCCAGTGGTTCCACCTTCAAGCGATCATCAGCAATGCTGACAAAATCCAGGTCAGCCCGTGCCGCGCCATGAAAACGCTTGCGGCCCGAAATCACCACATCAAAATCCGTAAGCGCTTTTTCCAGGGGGATAGTCTTGCGAATATGGCAGCAGGCATCGGTGCTGCTCCGGTGCAACAGGCCATCCGCATCCTGAGTTTCCAGATCAAATGAATCAGGCTTCACCGAGCACACATTGGTGAGGTCAAGTTCAGCAACGAGCCTGTCACGGTAATCCAGCGTCTCCTGAAACAGCTTGCCCGTATCCAGAAAGATGATGGGCAGATCAGGATTAACCTCGGAAACCATGTGCAGCAAAACAGCGGACTCGGCCCCAAACGAAGAAACCAGAGCCGTATGGTCTGGATAATCCCTCAGTATGGAAGTGATCAGGTCACGGCCTTCAAGGCCAGCATATCTTTCGACGACACTGTTATCGATTGTGTTATCCGGCATGGGGCTGTTCCTCCCATGGCGTTGGATCAGGCTCTGCGTCCTCGTGTCGCTCACTCCACACTTCCGCTTCACCTACGCGGCGGAAAAGCCCCCGCTGATAGGCGAGCGACATCTGCTTTGAAGCCTGCTGCCATATCTCAAGCGGGAAACGCTCTGATACTTCAAACGTGTTGAAGCCTACCTGGCTCATGAACTGGAACTGGTCAGGCAATACATTGCCCGTGGCGCGCAATTCACCGCGATAGCCCAACTGCCGGATTTGTCGCGCAATGGAATAAGCGCGACCATCGACAAAAGCCGGGAAGGGCAGAATGACAAGCGCTAGATGAGGCAGGAAATGTGCCACATCTTCCGCGTGATCGGTATTGCTCAGCAAAGCTCCAAGCTGGCCCGGAAACTTGGCAAGGCTTTCCCACTCATTCTTCAGCCGTGAAAAAGGAATGGAAACATTGCCGCCTTCCGGCAAGGCATCTTCGGCACCAATGTGCACGAAAGCGTCTTCAATGAAGGCATTGTTCTTAAGCAGCGGCATAGAGCGCCTCCTTGAAAGGTTGCGGGCCCAGCCTGCGATAGGTGTACAGGAACTCTTCGCCGGGCTGACGCAGCTTCACATAGGTCGTGAGAATCTTTTCGATGGCATCTGGCACTTCATGTCCGGCAAAGCCCGGCCCAAGAATGGAGCCAATCGAGGCGCTCTCGGTGGATGAACCACCAAGGGTGATCTGGTAAAATTCTTCGCCCTTCTTGTCCAATCCAAGAATGCCGATGTGACCCACATGATGATGTCCGCAGGCATTGATGCAGCCCGAAATATTGATCTTCACCGGACCAATTTCTTCCTGCACATCGAGACTTGCAAATTTGCGTGAAATTGCCTGGCTGATCGGAATCGAGCGCGCCGTGGCCAGTGAGCAGTAGTCCATGCCAGGGCAGGCGATGATATCACCCGCAAGACCATAATTAGCAGTTGCCAATTCGACAGGCACCAATGCTTGCCACAGGGCAAACGCGTCGTCCTTTTTCACATGGGGAAGAATGATATTTTGCGGGTGGCTGACGCGAAGTTCATCATAGGAATAGCGCTCGGCCAAATCCGCCATCATCCGCATCTGCTCTGCCGTCGCATCACCGGGAATGCCGCCTTCGGGTTTCAGGGAGATATTGACGATTGTGTAGCCATCAACCCGGTGCGCTGCCAGATTGTTGCGCGCCCAGCGGGCGAAGTCCGGATTGCCAAGTTTTGCCTCTTCAAAGGCAGGCGTGAAACGCGAAAGCTTTTCGAATGCCGGCGGCGCAAAATAGGCCGCAATGCGCTCCAGTTCTTTTTCCTCGACATGGGTCGTCTGCTCAGGACGGCGGGCATACTCAGCTTCAACTTCAGACTTGAATTTTTCCGCACCGATCTCGTGAACAAGAATCTTTATGCGTGCCTTGTACTTGTTGTCCCGGCGGCCATAGAGGTTATAAACCCGCATGATGGCCTCGAGATAAGCCACCAGTTCCTTCTCCGGCAGGAAGTCACGAACCGTGACCGCAATCATCGGCGTGCGGCCCTGACCACCACCGACCATCACTTCCCAGCCAATAGCCCCTGCATCATTCTTGTGAAGCCTGAGGCCAATATCATGCACCTTGACGGCAGCGCGATCGTTGGGAGCACCAGTTACCGCAATCTTGAACTTGCGCGGCAGATAGGAAAACTCCGGATGCAACGATGACCATTGCCGCAGCAATTCGCCGACAGGCCGTGGATCGGCGATTTCATCCGCAGCAGCACCGGCCCAATGATCGGTGGTGACGTTGCGAATGCAATTGCCTGAAGTCTGAATTGCATGCATTTCAACTTCGGCAAGGGCTGCCAGAATGTCCGCCGTATCCTCAAGCTTGATCCAATTGTATTGAATATTCTGCCGCGTAGTGAAATGGCCGTAGCCGCGGTCCCACTTCTCGGCAATGTAAGCCAATTGCCGCATCTGCTTTGACGAAAGCGTGCCATAGGGAATGGCAACCCGCAGCATATAGGCATGAAGTTGCAGATAGAGCCCATTCATCAGACGCAAGGGACGAAACTCATCTTCGGTCAATTCACCGCTGAGACGACGATTGGCTTGGTCGCGGAACTGCGCTGTGCGTTCGCGTACAAATTGATGGTCGAATTCATCATAGCGATACATGTCTCAACCCTCCTTGAAGGCGAATGCGCCGGATGTGCCCTCAGCCTGCTTGCCGAGGTCAAGCCGTACCGTGGGACCAAGCGTACGTATGCGTTCGCGCATATGAAGAGCGCGGATTTTTTCATCCACCCGTTCGGCATCAAAGAGGTAAGTGCCGGTAACCAGCGTTGCTTTCACATCTGCCTTCGCCCGCGCTTCGAGTGCCGCTGTCGCCTGTGGTTCCAATGCCAGCACGGCCTCATCAATCTTTTCATTCCATTCGCCGGAGCGCGTCAGGAAAACAACTTCCCCGTCGCGCAGGCGGTTCGCGGTCATGACCTGGCCCTTTTCAATCTCGCTCATGATGCCGCCCGCAAAATCTCATTGGCGATATCTTCGTGTGACATGAAAGGGAAAACCTTGGCCGTGGATGCTGCAATTCCAGGAACAATCTCGACGGCAATGCCGTTATCTTCCAAAGCCGCCTGTTCATCACCGCCAGTGTCTACATCGCCGGAAACCAAAAGCACCACATGCTTGCCGCCGCGCGCCTCACGGATGAGAATGGCATTGGCCGCAAATTGCGTGTTGCCAGTCACAATCCGCACCGCATCACGTCGTGCCAATTCCAAAATGCCGGAACCAATATGGCCGTCATAAACGATCACATCAGCTTCCTGCAGTTTGCGTTGGGCCTTAAGCGTCAGAAGTTCCGGGTCGCCGGGGCCAGCACCAACGAGAGATACGCGGCCAACCGAAGGCTTAGCTTCGTCATTCAACGCGATATTGAGTTCATGGGCATAGCTTGTTTCATCGCCAGCGATTGCCGCATCCCGAATAGAGCCAAAGAAAAACCGGTTCCAGAAGGAACGGCGGCGGCTGCCTTGCGGCACTTCATTGGCAATTCGCGGGCGAAGCGCATTCGCCCTCTTGGCAAGAACGCCAAGTGCATTGGGCAGCATCGCATCAATGCGCGCGCGAATGCCTTGGCCAAGAACCGGGGCCGTGCCTTCTGTGCCAATGGCCACGATGACGGGATCACGGTCAACAATGGACGGCGTAATGAAAGTTGAAATCTCGGCGCCGTCGATGACATTCACCGGAATGCCGCGAGCCTTCGCCTCAATGCTCACAAGATTATTGAGTTCGGGATCAGCCGCATAAACCAGTGCTGCACCATCCAGCAGATGCGGTGCAAAGCGCCGCGCCAGCCATTCCACCCGTGGCTCGGAAGCCAGCTCATCGTGGAGCAGGGGAGCGATCACCAAAATCCGGGCATTGGTCTTGAGCAGGAGGCGAACTTTGCGCAAGGCCTCTTCGCCGCCGCCGACAACGACAACCTTCCGTCCTTCGAGATCATAGAATATGGGGAAGTAGCGCATGATTTGCCCTCAACCGTTGGCCACGAGTTTGACTGCGAGACCGTTTAAATCTTCCGTGTAAATAATCTGGCAAGAAAGCCGCGA
>CAZAMS010000313.1:0-3728 GCA_964486305.1 uncultured Aestuariivirga sp. | reverse complement strand
TCGCCCTTCACGGTGCCGATCACCATCTTGCCCAGGCGCGGCGCGCCGGTGGCGATGAGAAGCGGACGCAGGATGAACATGCCGGCCTTCATGGAATTGGCGGCGAGCAGAACTTCCGGCACGAACAGGATGCCATCACGGAAATCGATGCCGACGATGCGCATGCCTTCAACGAGAGCTTCGGTCAGAACCTTGTAGGGTGCCCAGCCACGGCCCAAGAGAATGTGAACGGCGGTTTCAACCTCTTCCTTGAGGCCCTCATAAAGGTCGTCATGGACCTGCAGAACCAGATCCTCATCACTGAGGGTGTTCAGATCAAGTTCGCCTGCATCGCTCATAGGGGACTCCGGGGATGTAAATATCAAAACAGGATAGAGGGAATGCCTGGCCTTACGCTGTCATCACGCGACATTCACATGCCGGAAAGCGACGGTTGAAGCAAGCGGAAATGGCAGCTAAAGGTGACGCCTTCTGACTGTTTTCCCGGAAAGTTTTGACGTGGCCACATCCCTCGACATCGCAAGTGTTCGCAAGCAATTCCCTGCCCTGGCTTTGAAAGATGGCGGAACGCCCCGGGTCTACTTCGATAATCCCGCTGGAACCCAGGTTCCACAGCAGGTCATTGACCGCACGGTTGAAACACTTGCCACAAAAAACGCCAATCTTGGCGGATATTTCAGCACCACAAAGCAGGCAGACGAACTGGTGAATCTGGCTCATCAGGCGTGTGCTGATTTCTACAATGCGCGAAGCGCTTCCGAAATCGTCTTCGGGCAGAACATGACGACGCTGACCTTTCATATGTCGCGCTGTCTGGGCCGCAAGTTCAAACGGGGCGATGAGATTGTTTTATCGCGCATGGACCATGATGCGAATGTCTCTCCGTGGCTGCTTTTGGCGGAGGATTTGGACCTTGTGGTGCGCTGGATGGATTTTGATCCCGAAACTTACGAGTTCCCGGAAGATGCGCTGCGCAAAGTGCTCTCCAATAAAACCAAACTCGTGGCTTTGGGCTTTGCCTCGAATTGCATCGGCACGGTGAATGATGTGAAAACCTTTGCCAAGGAGGCCAAGGCTGTGGGCGCGCTGGTCTATGTGGACGCGGTTCAATATGCACCTCACTACGCCATTGATGTGCAGGACCTGGGCGCTGATATCCTGGTGTCTTCCTCCTACAAATGGTTTGGTCCGCATGTGGGTGTGCTGTGGGCGCGCCAAGACCTGCTTAAGGAAACCTTCAGCTATAAGGTGCGCCCGGCGGGCGATGACCTTCCCCACAAGTTTGAAACGGGCACCTTGAGCAATGAGGGTATGGCTGGTTGCCTCGGAGCGATCGAATATCTCGAGCAATATGGGCAAGGTGAAACGCGGGCAAAAAGAATTTCCAGCGCCTGGGACAGGCTTGTGGCTTACGAACACAAACTCACGCTGCAACTCATTGAGGGTTTACGCAGCGTGAATGGTTTGACAGTTCGCGGTCTGACTTCGGCAAACGCCCTGCATCGCCGCGTGCCCACTGTGTCGTTCACACTCGAAGGCCATCACCCTGACGACTTGGCCAAAAGTTTTGCCGCTGAGAATATGTTCGTCTGGTCTGGCCATAACTATGCCATTGAACCCGTGGGCCGCATGGGACTCTTGGACAAGGGCGGCGTTTTGCGCGTGGGGCTGGCGCATTACAATACGCCTGCAGAAGTTGACAGCTTTCTCTCCTGCCTCACCCGCATCATCAAGAATTAGGATCGTATCATGGCTTTCAAAATCGCCGTCGTCGGGCTTGGCAAGATTGCAACGGACCAGCACCTGCCCTGCATTGCCAAGAACGCGGATTTCAAGCTCGTCGCGGGTGTCAGCCGCCACGCCAAGGTTGATAATGTTCCATGTTTTGAATCGCTTGGGGATCTCATTTCAAGCGGCATGACAATTGATGCGGTGGCTCTTTGCACCCCGCCTTCAGCGCGCCTTGCGATGGCACGGCAGGCCCTAGACGCGGGCTATCATGTGCTGATCGAAAAGCCGCCAACACCCACGCTCGGCGAAATGTTCGCCATGATTGACTATGCCAAAGCGAAGAAGCGCGTGCTCTATGCCGCCTGGCATTCGCGCTATAACCAGGCTGTTGATGAAGCCAAGCGCCGGCTCGCGGGCAAGCGCGTTTCAAAATTGAAGGTGACTTGGCGCGAAGATGTGAAGCGCTGGCACCCCGGGCAGGAGTGGATCTGGGAGCCCGGCGGTTTCGGCGTGTTTGATCCCGGCATCAATGCCCTTTCCATCGTCACCAAGATTCTGCCCCAACCGATCTTCGTGGAACAGGCAACCATTGAGGTGCCGGCCAACAAGGCAACTCCCATTGCGGCGCAGATCCGCTTCAAGCAGGGCGATGGGGCGAAGGCTGATCTTTCAGCGGAATTTGACTGGCGGCAGACAGGCGAGCAGACCTGGGACATCGAGACCGCCACCGCCGATGGCATGGCGCTTAATCTCAAGAAGGGAGGAAGCGTCTTGGAGGTCAATAGCAAACTGATCATGGAAGCGCCATTGGAAGAATATGAAATGATCTACGCGCGTTTCGCAGAACTCTTGAGAAGCGGCAAGTCGGACACGGACGTTGCACCCCTGCAACTCGTCTGCGATTGCTTCATGCTGGGCAGGCCAGTGCTGACGGAAGCGTTTGTGTAGCGAACTGCGGTCTCCCAAACATCCGTCACTCCGGCGAAAGCTCACTATTACTCTGTCATTCCGGCGAAAGCCGGAACCCAGGCTTTCAGGAATCGCGCCTGCGTCAAGTCTGGGTCCCGGCTTTCGCCGGGATGACAAAACAGTGAATCAGTTTCCCCGGCGACGCTCGCGCTTGGCGGCGCCTTCGGCGGCGGTGTCGATGCCTTTGGCGAGGACTGATACGGGGCCTAGGCGTTGTTCGACGAGGTCAATCGAGGGCCTTGAACCCTTGGTGTAGCTCTCGAGTGATTTCCGCATGGCGGCCAAATGATCGGGACTTGTGCCGCAGCAGCCGCCGATAATTTTGGCGCCTGCATCCAGCGCGATGCGGGCGTAGTCGGCCATCAGTTCCGGTGTTCCGGTGTAATGAATGTGACCATCCTTATATTGCGGGATGCCGCAGTTGCCTTTGGCCACGATAGCTGCATCGGGGCGGGCTTCGCTGATGCCCAAAACGGTTGCCACCAGTTCCGATGCACCCACGCCGCAATTTGCGCCAATCGCCACGGGTTGGGTGCCGAGCGATGCCGTGAGCGCGCCAAAGGCTTTGGGGGTAATGCCCATCATGGTGCGGCCGTTGGTGTCAAAGCTCATGGTCGTGACAATAGGCAGTCCCGCCTTGGCAGCACCTTCAACGGCGGCGCGAAGTTCTTCCTCAGACGACATGGTTTCAATCCAGAGCACGTCAACGCCGCCCTCCTTCAGGGCCATCGCCTGTTCTTCGAAAGCTGAAACACCTTCTTCGTGGGGAAGCGTTCCGACGGGCATGAAGATTTCGCCCGTGGGACTCATGGAACCACCGACATAAACGGCGCGACCTGAGGCTTCTGCTTCGGCGCGGGCATGGGCGGCGGCGGCCATATTGATCTCGCGCACCCGGCCCTGCTCATTGTGGAGCTTCAGGCGATGGCGATTGCCACCAAAGGTGTTGGTGAGAACGATATCGGCACCCGCTGCAATGAATTCCCGGTGAAGCTGGCGCACCCGTTCCGGATGCTCAAAATTCCACA
>CAZAMS010000312.1:0-8528 GCA_964486305.1 uncultured Aestuariivirga sp. | reverse complement strand
TGTGGCCGCGAGACAACAGCGTTCCGCAACCGGTTCGCATCGTCGATATCGACGAAGCCTCCTTGCGCGAACTCGGCCAATGGCCCTGGCCACGAACTCAACTTGCAACGTTGGTGGATGAACTTACCGAACTCGGTGCGGCAACCATTGCTTTTGATATCGTCTTTCCGGAGCCTGACCGCCTGTCACCCCGTCGCCTGCTGGAGAGTGCTGGCGCTGCAAAGGCGCTCGCAACGGCCATGCCATCACTCGATACGGCTATTCTGCCTGACAATGATCAGATTTTTGCCGCTGCAATTACCGGTCGACCGGTTGTCACGGCCTTTGCATCATCTCCGGGAAGCACCGGTGAACAGGCCCCCTTGAAAGCTGGTTTTGCCCAGACCGGGGCCGATGCCACCAACGCCCCACTGCGCCTTGGCAAGATCACGGCAAACATTCCCGCTATTGACGTTGCAGCAGCAGGCACCGGCAGCATCAACATTGATCTTGCCCGCGAACAAGGCGTGGCCCGTCAGATACCGATGCTGTGGACCGATGGATCGCGTCTTTATCCTTCTCTTGTTGTCGAGGCGCTGCGCGTGGCGCAAGGTGTGGACACGCTGCTGGTTCATGCTGCCGCTGACACCGAGAATGCCATCGAAAGCCTGGTTGTCGGCGACCTTGCGTTGCCACTCTCAGAATCTGGCATGTTCCACATTTATTACCGGCCCGACTCGCCAGAGCTCTACGTCTCCGCGGTACGGGTAATAGGCGGGAAACAGCGCGAGGCGTTGCGCCCCCTCATCGAAGGACACCTCGTATTCGTCGGCACTTCGGCCGTGGGCCTGCTTGATGTACGAACCACCGCACTTGGTGAAACTGTGCCAGGCGTGTCAATTCATGCCCAGGCGGCTGAGCAGGTTCTTTCGGGCACATTCCTCACCCGGCCGGAATGGGCCGCAGGAAGCGAGTTTTTGATTGTGCTGCTGGCGGGCTTGGCCATCACTGTCCTGGGAAGCATCGTAAATCCGTGGGCAACAATAATTTCGAGCGGTTTTCTGGCGGTTAGCATCCTGGGCCAGACGTTTCTGGCCTTCCGCAATCATGGTGTGCTCTTTGACGCCACTTTCCCCCTGCTCTCACTTACTGCCATACTTCTGTCGAGCATCACTTTCCGGCTGCTCGTGACTGACAGGGAAGGCCGCAAGCTGCGCGGCGCGTTCAGCCACTATGTTGCCCCGTCCATCTTGGCGGAAATCGAAACCAATCCCAAAGCCCTCAAACTCGGGGGTGAAATCCGCGACGTGACCGTGATGTTCGTGGATATCGAAAATTTTACGCCCCTGAGTGAAAAGTTGAAGCCGGAAGAACTGGTCCAAGTCATAAACCTGCTGCTCGATGTCTGCAGCAAGGCCATACTCGCCGAAAAGGGAACCATCGACAAATATATTGGCGATGCAGTCATGGCATTCTGGAACGCTCCCGTCACGATCGCAGACCACCAGTATCATGCAGCGCGCGCCGCCCTCGGCATCCGCCATGCCGTCGCATCACTTAACAAGCAGCCGGAATTTGCTGCGCTGCTGAAAAGGAATGGTGCGGTGCCGCTCGCTGTTCGCGTTGGACTGGCAAGCGGGCCTGCCTGCGTCGGCAACATGGGTTCGTCCGAGCGCTTTGATTATTCCGTGCTCGGAGAGACTGTTAACATTGCTTCGCGTGCCGAAGGGATTTGCAAACGCATAAAGCATGACATCACGATAGCTGGGGCGATCTCAGAGCGAACGGCGACACTCGCAAGCCTGTTTGCCGGGAAAGTGCCGATGAAGGGCAAATCACAGCTGCAACCCATTCAGGCCCTACTAGGAGATGCCCAGCTTGCATCATCAGATTCATTCAAACACATGGATGCGGCTTATATGGAAATTGCTCGGAACATTGCAAAAGCGCACAGCAGCAAGGTTTCCGCGACGATCTCGGGCCGGCTCAGTGAGCTCGCCAACCAGCACCCGGTCATGCGCCATTATCTTGAATCCATACCAGGCCGGGCTGAGGACTTTCGTAGCTAAGCCAGAATGGACCATGCAAAATATTCCCTTGCAATCAGGGCGTCCTGCGAACATGACAATTCCGTTGGTTTTACTTGGGTACTGACGGCAACGGAGTTCACCTTTGCGAAAGGCGGTCATTACGGGCGGAGCCCGCGGCATCGGCTGGGGCATCGCCAATGCCATGCTGGAGGCCGGTTATGCGGTAACGGTAACCGGCTTGACCCAGAAGGAAATTGAGTCCGTCCCTGCCCGCGGGCACCTGGAGGCGGTCCAGCTTGATGTCACCAGTGACGCACAGGTCAAGGCCCTGCTCTCGCGCTTTGACAGCCTGAATGTGTTGGTCAATTGCGCCGGCATCATCATGCGCGGGGAGGAATACGACATTGAGATCTTCAAGAAAATTGTCGATGTGAATCTCACCGGAACGATGCGCATGTGCGTTGCTGCGAGGCCCCTGCTCGCAAAGGCAAAGAATGCATCCATCATCAATACGGCCTCCATGCTGTCGTTTTTCGGCGGGCCTCTGGTCCCCGCCTATGCTGCCTCCAAGGGCGGCATCGTGCAGCTCACCAAATCGCTGGCGGTGGCCTGGGCCAGCGAAGGTATCCGCGTCAATGCCATTGCACCAGGCTGGATCACGACCGAACTGACCCGCGGCATTGCAAGCGACGAGGCACGGTCTGCTGCCATCCTCGCGCGCACGCCATTGAAGCGCTGGGGCGAACCTGCCGACATCGGCGGCAGTGTGGTATATCTGTGCTCTGAAGCAGCCCGCTTTGTGACTGGAACCGTACTGCCTATCGATGGTGGCTACGCGGCAATGTGAAGGGATTTAACATGGATAGAAATCGCCCAAGCCCTGCTGATAATGCACGCGTGCCTTATCGCCACCCCCAACCCAGGGAGGCTTTTCCGGAACTCGTCATTCCTGATGCCATTCCGCAGGATGAGCGCCTCTGGGTACCCCAGCAAGAAAATGTTTGGTTCAGGCCGCTTTGCCTGTCAACGAGCCGGGGCTACTGGGTGAACCTGTTGCGGGTGCGCAAGTCCGGCGTTCTCTCGCGCCACCGGCATCCCCAGCCCGTGCATGGCTTCGTGTTAAAAGGCAGTTGGCATTATTTGGAGCATGATTGGGTAGCAACCGAAGGTGCTTATGTTTACGAGGCGCCTGGAGAGACTCACACCCTGGTTGTCGAACCCGACGTGCCGGAGATGATTACGCTGTTCCAAGTCAATGGCGCGATGATCTACGTTGATCCCGACGGCGCCGTTCAGGGCTTTGAGGACGTGTTCACCAAAATCAATCTGTGCCGAAAACACTACGCGGATGTAGGTCTCGGTGAAGGTTTCGTCGACCAGTTCCTGCGCTGAGTCCTGTTCCGTCGGCTATTTTGAAAGTTCGGAAACGATCCGCTGCCATTCAGTCTTGATATCCGCCGCACGTTGCTCACCAACTCGCCGATACCAATACGCGGCATTGCTTTTGTCGCCTTCGATCCAGTGTACCAGCGCATGCACAAGGTCGTAGGCGTGTTCGCCCTCTTGTGTCTGGCAAAGCTCATGGGCTTTTTTCCATTCCTCGCCCATAACCAATTCCCCCTTCTTCAACCACCACAGGGCTTGCAGCGGAGGAGACAGAGCGACTGGTGGAGCATCCTCCACAGTGGACCAGGGATTCGGGTCTTTCATGTAATGTCCTTTGAATTATTGCGAAGGATAAGCCAAGAAGCGCTGCCTGCGCTAGACGTCGCCTGAAGTAATTCTGGTCAAAAAGCGTGGTGCCGCCATTGCTGGAGAGCACCCTCGTGAGTAAGCCAGATCACATTAGTCCGTAGACGGACGGTTTCCACTTGAGTACGCTGTCACCGCAGCTCTTGATTGAAGCAGGACCCTCGTGGACCGCGCTTCAGGACGTGTCGGGCTCCATTGCGTAACAGGCGAGCCCATGGCATTCGGCGAGCACCTCATCAACTTGGTGAACCGGCTTCTTGCGGTGGCCGGGAGGATGGCCCGGCCTGAGCGGCGACTTGAACTTCGGACTTTTTGCGTTCTCCCGCCTGACCCGCCAGCGGGCGAGACGCCTGGCCTGGCGCGGCAGATCCTCGAGTGCCACCTTGAGGGCCTGGAGCCTCCGGGTGAGGGGCTCGGCGTTGACCAGTCCATCGGGCGGCGGAGCGGGAGCGGCCGCGGGCCGGGGCGCTGGCCACAGGGCTGCCACCCGGGGATCGTAGGGGAAGAAATGGATGCGCGGGGGATTGCGCGTGAACTTTCTGCGGTGTTGGCGCAGCTCAGCGAAGTTTTTCCGCGGATCGAAGAGCTGGAAGGAGGGACGGGAGCGCCCGCCCTGCCCGATTGGCCCCGCCGGCATCGGACGCGAGGGAGCGAGCTTCACCACAAGGCCGCGCGCCGCGATCACCACCAGACGCCGCATGGCGGATTCGGCGGGCCGCAGCACGCGCAGCACGGCGCGGTGGAGGGGCTGCGGAATCCGCGCTGCCATGTCTGTGCCTGCAAGCCCCAGCATGGCGAAAAGGGCTTCAACTATTGCCTTGAGCGCTTCGCTGTTGCGTTCGATGGCCCTGGCCCAGTCCATGGTGTTTCCTTATCCAGTATACGGAACAAAACAGGAACATATGAACCCAATAGGAATAGATTGTCAAGGGCTTTTCGTATCTATTTTGGCACGCCTGTGAAAAAAGCATTGAAGCGGGCGCAGGTCGCCAAGTTCATCGCCGGATTGCCGCAGTGGCTTCAGCATCGGCAGGTCGCCTACGCTCCCCAGACTTTCAGCTAGCCACGTGCCGGCGCGCGCCCTACCCATCAGACCGCTAATGCTGCAAGACAAGCGCGCCTCGCCGGCAGCGAAAGATGCCTTTCAATGAATTCAACCCGCGCCGGACTATAGTAATGCTCCTCATGCAGCATATTGATGGTGGCCGCCAGGTGCCCCTCGATGATGACCGGCAGGTTGACAACCGAACCGCAACCCAGCGACCAGATCTTTTCATAATCCGGAAAAACCTTGGCGATGTCGGCGATGGTGTTGGCCACAAAAAGCTTATGCTGTTTGTGCACGATTTCGAACCAGCTATCATAATGGATCGGCTTGGTGCCTGAGACCGGGTAGTCGACGGGATGACTGCTGCAGGCGCGACGCGCCACTTCATGGACCATATCCACGGTCATCACTGTGAATAGCTTGAAGCCTGCCACCGCGGCGGCCAGGCTCTGCAAAGCCTTCCAGCATTCATCCGATTGTGTTACGCGGGCGATCACGCGGTTGAAATCCTTCAGTTGCCGTTCGATGCCATATTCAATCGTCACGGCATCGTGCATCCTGTACTCAATCCTTTCCTAATGTTGGGCCGCATGGCATGCATATCACTCAAGTTTTAGTCAACCACCCTACGATGTTGCGCCAGAGGATGGTGTAGCCCGGCCATTCGTAAAAGCCGGCTGGCAACCAGTGCGGACTGAGATCCGACGTCCAGGCTAGCGTGCGTCCCTTGCCATATGTTCCCGCGACCAGGAGAGGGTGCCCTCCCTGCTCCGCCGGAAGGCTTGCAAGGACCTCTACACCTTCAAGCTTCTTGATTCTGACTTCGTTGGCGCCCAGCAGAAGCGGCCATTCACCTTCAACTCCGTTCAGGATGGGATGCGACAGGTGCCTGTGGACATCGGCTGTGAACCCTTCCGGCACTTCAATCCGGTCGTCATAGGGCAGGCACTCCACTGGCAAAGCCTCCTCCACCGCCGTGCGATGCCAGCGGGCGCGGCCATCAATGCCCTGAAAGCTGAAGTAGCCACCGATCATGGCGAGCCCACCCCCTGCAGCCGTCCAATCGCGCAAGAGCTTGAGACGGTTTGGCACGGGCTTTCCGCGCATCCAGACATCGGGATGGAGAAGCAGTGAATTTGCGCCGATGTCAGACAGCAGTATTGCATCGAATGCATTCAAACCCTGGAGGTCGAAGGGGAGTTTTTCGACTGCTTCATGGGCGGGCATATGGATCAATTCGAATGGTGTTCCCGCGAGCGCGTTGACCAACGGTTCCGCACCGGAATGAAAAGTGACACTGCCAAACTGGTCAAACCCCTTGAAATGCGAAGCGGAACTCATCCACGTTTCGCCGACAAGGAGAATTTTCTTTTTCGTGTTGGACAAAGCCAATGCTCCAGATTGCGTTTGCCATGGAGTATAAGCCGATAGTCATAGTTGCTTCCAGAGCTCAACTGTCACTCGCCGAAGAAGAGGCCCTCATCCGCCCATCGCAGCCAAGTTTACGCTGGCTGCGTAAACTTGCCAGCGTGCGGGCACCCCGTATCAAGTACGGGGCAGGCTCATCTCCCATGCCAAATGGAACGGGAGAAGGTGATAATTTCCAAAGGTTTTGCCTTCTCCCGTCTGAAGGCTATTGTATGCACATATCTTTTTGAGCTTCATTTCCCGCCACGGTTCTTTGTAGATCCAAAAATACTCCAGCATTCCGACGGATATCCCAAATTTTCGTCATCCCGACGTAAGTCGCTATCGGATTCACACATCTTTTGCCATTCAATTCACGCCAAAGCTTATTGTAAGCTCATAATCCAAAACAATAATCTGTCATCCCGACGAAAGTCGGACCCAGACTTTGAATAGGCTCACTGGTTGCAAGTCTGGGTCCCGGCGTCCGGCTCCGCGAAACTGAAGTTTCGCGGGGATGACGAAAGAAAGAACGAATTCAGCGCGTTGATCATTGCAAAGATGGCAACAAAGATATGTGAATCCGATAGCGACGTAAGTCGGGACCCAGACTTTCCGCATGTGTACTGGTTGAAAGCCTGGGTCCCGGCGTTCGGCTCCGCGAAACTGAAGTTTCGCGGGGATGACGGAATAAGGAATGAATTCAGTGTGATGACAGACGCGTCAATGACAACCGGGATGTGTGAATCTGATAGCGTCCGAAGGATGGGGGAAGGTGGCCAGGCTTGCAAGCTTGCGCTGCAAGCGCGCAAGCAATGGCTCTGCGAAGCCAAGGCTTCGCTGGGATGAGGGCATTTTGCGCGGCATGCAGGTCAGAATTTTTCGACCCATGGCCGGAGTTCCATTTCCCACGTCCAGGCGCTGCGGGGCTGGTCAAGGACATGCAAATAGTTGGCGGCGATGGCATCCGGATCGAGCATCGAATCCGGATTTTCCGGTGGTTCGCTTCGTCCAGGATTCCTGATGGCGCCATCGATGATGAAATGGGCGACATGAATGCCGAGCGGGGCCAGTTCACGCGCCATGCTTTGCGCAAGGCCCCGCAGGGCAAACTTGCCCATGGCGAAAGGCGCTGATTGTGCATAACCCTTCACGCTCGCCGAGGCCCCGGTAAAAAGAATTGCGCCATGGCCTTGCGGCACCATGCGCTTTGCTGCCTGCTGCGCAACGAGAAAGCCTCCAAACGCACTTACTCTGATCGCCTTTTCGACCTCGGCCGCGTCGAGTGAAATAAAGGGGCCGCGCGAGCGGGCGCTGGCGTTGTAAACTACCACATCCGGGGCGCCGATCCTGGTCTCGACATCCTGGAAAAGATGTGACACCTGGCCGGGATCAGAAACGTCGCAAGAGAATGCGGTAGCCCCCGTGCTGCTGCACAGGGGTGCCAACTTTTCTGTGTTCCGCGCTGCAAGTGCCACCTTGAATCCTTCACGGGCGAAGAGATGGGCGAGCGAGGCGCTGAGGCCGCTACCGCTTCCCACGATCAGGGCTTTGGAATATTTTGTGGCCATTGTGCCCGGCTCCCTCATTTTATTCAAAGCGTCCAGTCTTCTGCAATACTGTGCAGGCACGCAGGCAAAAGCAATTCAATTATTCGAGGGAGGAAAACCATGCTTAACCTGATGCTTCTGCGCCACGCAAAGTCGAGCCTGGCTGAAGCCGGACAGGAAGACTCTGACCGGCCGCTTAATGACCGCGGCAGACGTGCCGCCACGGCCATGGGCCGTTACATGGCATCCAATGATCTCGTGCCTCAGCTCGTGCTCTGTTCGCCGGCCAGGCGGGCCAGGGAAACCTGGGGCCTTGTCGCAGGGCAACTGACGACCGCCCCGGAAATTCTCATCGTGCCGGAGATCTATGATTTCGGCGATGGCAAGGCGCTCATGGAGTGCCTGCGCCGCAAGGGCGGGCTGGCGCAATCGGTTCTGCTTGTTGGTCATAACCCGTCAATTGGAAGATTGGCGCAAATCCTCATCGGAAAGGGCGACAACAAACACCGGGAACGCCTGGCAAAGAAATATCCCACGGCTACCCTTGCCGTTATCAGTTTTGACTTCGATAATTGGGGGTCTCTGGCGGCGGGCTCTGGAAAACTTCAGCGCTTTGTGAGCCCTAAGAGTCTGTCCTAAAACATCAATTGGGATTACATAGCTTTCGCAACATGAGCCTGATGGATGCCCAGAGCAGGAAGGTTCGGGCTTTCTGATTGAGGCATTCCCAGTCCTTGGCCAATCTTCTGTTACGGTTGAGCC
>CAZAMS010000311.1:0-7870 GCA_964486305.1 uncultured Aestuariivirga sp. | reverse complement strand
GCAGCGGGCGCAGCAACACGTGGTACCGCGTAGTGCTCACCGAAGGCAAGAACCGCGAAATCCGCAAATTGATGGAGCACTTCGGCTGTGTGGTGAACCGGCTTATCCGTGTGCAGTACGGGCCATTTTATTTGGGCAAGCTGCAGAGCGGCGCATTGGAGGAGGTTGAACCGGCACGGGTTGCGGAGTTATTGGAATATCTCAGCGAACGTGGCGTGACGATCTAATATATAGCTCCGTCATTCCGGCGAAAGCCGGAATCTTTTTGACGTCACTGGGATTCCGGCTTTCGCCGGAATGACGAAGTGGTGGGTGAAGTGAATCGTTCACCCCAATACCAAATCCGCCGCTTTCTCCGCCGCCATCATTACGGCGCAGTTGATGTTGGTGGTGATCAGGCTCGGGAAGATCGAGGCGTCGGCGATGATGAGGTTGCCGATGCCCTTGACGCGCAGATCGGGCGTTACCACGCGGCCGATGCCGGCAGTTCCACAAGGGTGGTACACGGTTTCACACACACTCCTGATATAGCCAATCCATTCGTCATCGCTTTCCACATTGGGGCCGGGGTGGACTTCGGCCTTGCAAAGTTTTTGGAGGGCGTTCGTTTCCATCAGCCGCCGCGTGAAGCGCATGGCCTTCAGGAGGATGCGCATGTCATAGGGGTCAGAGAGATAATTCAATTCGATGATGGGTGCCACGCGATAATCAGCACTGGCCAGCCGCACACGGCCTTCACTTCTGGCGCGCGTCACATTGGGGGAGGCCTTCACCGCCGGACCGTTCACAGCCAGTCTTGGGTCGTCACCATATTTTTCACGCACGCGCAGACCAAAATGAAATAGCACATCAGGGGCTGGCGCATTATCGTCAAGCTTCAGCATCATAGTGGCTTCGAAGGGGCATATCTCCCATTGTGCGATAGCATTGTGTGTTTGCCACACGATGGGCGCCCCCACATGGTCCCTGAGATGCTCACCCACATCAAGCAGATTTGCCACAACCGGAATTCCAAGTTCGCGCAGATGTTGCTCAGGACCAAGGCCTGAAAGCATCATTAGCTGCGGTGTTTGAATGGAGCCGCAGGTGAGGATTACGGCGCGGCTGGCGTGTATGATTCCCCGCGTGGTTTCGGCGCCAATGGCCTTGCCATTTTCAATGAGAATTTTTGTGGCCTGGGTTTCCGTCCATACTTCCAAATGCTTCGGCAATTGGACAAGTGGATGGAGATAGGTGACAGATGAGGATTGGCGCAGACGTCCTTTCGCATTCAAGGGAAAGTAGCCCACGCCTTCGGTGTTCTGCTTCTGAAAATCGATGTGCCGAAGGCCGAGTTGATTGCCGGCATTCACAAAAGCCTGGCTTGCGGGATGGTGTGGCGCTTCCTCGACATTCGTATTTTCCATCACGCGATTGAAATAGGGGGCCATCGCAACAGCACCCCAGCCCTTCGCACCGAGACTTTCCCATTCCGCAAAATCTGAATCAGGCGGACGCAGGAAGGCACAATCATTGTGATTGGCACAGCCGCCGAGAATGCGTGCGCGGGCATAGTTCAGTTCGGGTGCAGCACCCGCAAGGGTGGACGCCTTGAAGCCCCAGTCATAGCCATCAGTTTGTTCATCGAGGCGCGAGAGATCGGTTGCAGCTGCATCGCCTTCATCTTTCTTTCCCGCTTCAAGCAAAATAATACGGCCCGCAGTTTTTTCCACGAGCCGCTTGGCAATGATGCATCCGGCGGAGCCACCGCCGATGATCAGGAAGTCACAAATTTCGGTCATGTCCGGTGTGGTTTTCCTTGTTGTCTTCTGGCAGCAGGTGTAACATGGGGCCTTGAGATTGTCGTCGGCGCCTGATGCATGAGGACACTCCGTTTTGCCAGACCTCAGGGTATTCAGGCACCGTCTTTCAAGAGGAGACGAGCCATGGGCGTTTCATTGACCTTGCAATCCTATCTCGGTGACCATCATGTTGCCTACGATGTTACCAAACATGACCGCACGGGAAATTCCAGCCGGACGGCGGAGGCGAGCCACGTTCCGGGCGAGAAGCTTGCCAAGGGCGTCGTCCTGAAATCAGGTGGCGGCTACATTCTTGCGGTGCTTGCGGCTTCGAAACACATCGCCATGGAAGCCGTCGAGAAAGTGACGGGTGCGCCAGTCATGCTGGCGAGCGAAGCGGAGGCCAGCATGCTGTTTCCCGATTGCGAGGAGGGCGCGGTCCCGGTGTTTGGCGCCGCCTACGGCATCCCAGCCGTCATTGACGAAACGCTCGATGTAAGTGCCGACATCTATTGCGAAGGCGGCGATCACCGCACACTCGTGCATATGGACGGCAAGGATTTTCGTGCCCTGATGTCAGGCGCCGAGCGGGCGCATTTCGTCGCCTGAGGTCAGCACTCAGGCTTTGGTGCTACGCCGCCTTGGCGGGAATGCGCACGGCGTTTGAATAGGCGTCCATCAGGGTGCGCGAGATATTACCCGGACGGAACTTATAGGGGCCGATTTCGGAAATGGGCGTCACTTCCGCCGCCGAGCCCACAATGAAGCATTCATTATAGCTTGGCAGGTCGTCCGGAATGATGCGGCCTTCGATCACTTCCATGCCCTGCTGCTTGGCAATCGCAATCACGGTCTGACGCGTCAGGCCATTCAGGAAGCAGTCGGCGATTGGCGTATGGATGGCGCCGTCGCGGGTGAAGAAAATATTGGCGCCGGTGCATTCGGCCACGCGGCCCTGCCAGTCCAGCATCATGGCGTCGGCATAGCCCTTCTTTTCCGCCTTGTGCTTGGAGATGGTGCAGATCATGTAGAGCCCCGCCGCCTTGGCGTGAACCGGCGCGCAGGCGGGATCAGGCCTGCGATAATCGGCGATGTCGAGCCGGATGCCCTTCATCTTGGTTTCAGGATCAAACATGGAAGGCCAAGCCCAGGTCGCAATGGCCACATGGATTTTGCTGTGCTGGGCGGAAACCGCCATCATTTCAGAGCCGCGCCAGGCAACAGGGCGCACATATTGGTCGCCGCCACCATTCAGCTCCACCACTTTGGCCTTTGCGGCATCAAGCTGCTCGACCGAATAGGGGATTGCGAAATCCATGATCTCGGCTGATTTGTGCAGGCGCAGGGAATGTTCGCGCGATTTGAAAATGGTGCCGGCATAGGCGCGCTCGCCCTCAAAAATGGATGAGCCATAATGCAGCCCATGGGTGAGTACATGGACCTTGGCCTCTTTCCAGGGCACGATTTCGCCGTCGAACCAGATGGAGCCTTCGCGTTGGTCAAATGGAATGATGGACATCGGAACTCTCCCAATTCGATTTTTATAAAACTTCAGCCTATATGTACTGGCAAACAAGCCAAATTGGCTATTTGCGCAATAACATTGCGTGCTATTGGGCTGCAACGTAACAAAAATGGAATATTATGTCAATATGGCTGACATAAATTTTGATGAAAAATTGGGCGATAACGAAACCGTGGCTCTGATTGAGCTATTGTTCTTCGCCTACAGGGACTTTGTGTCTGATCCAGATGCGCTTCTGGAGCAGCTGGGTTTTGGCCGGGCCCATCACCGGGTGGTGCATTTTGTGGGGCGTGACCCCGGCATGACGGTGGCGCAGCTCCTGGATATCTTGCGCATTACAAAGCAAAGCCTGGGCCGTGTTTTGAAAGACCTGATCGACGAGGGTTATGTCTTCCAGAAGGAAGGCGAAACAGATCGGCGCCAGCGCCTGCTGCATTTGACCGAAGCGGGCGAGGAATTGCGCCAGCGCCTGATGGCGCCACAGATGTCGCGCATCCGTCGGGCGGTTTCAGAGGCCTCCGGCAATGGCAGTTTTTCCATGCGCGACATACTCTATCATTTGATCAGTCCTGAAAACCGCGAAGGCGTGCGCGAATGGATTGATGGAGCGGGCAAGCCCGGAGAGAAAGCCGGTGGATGAGGCCCGGCACATTCTGGTGGTTGATGATGACCGGCGCATCCGTGAGCTGATCAAATCCTACCTGGTGGAGAATGGCTTTCTTGTCTCGGTGGCAGGAACGGCAGCCGAGGCGCGCGAACGCATGCGGGGGCTGACCTTTGATCTTCTCGTCCTTGATATCATGATGCCCGGTGAAACGGGTCTTGCTTTAACCACCTCCCTGCGTAGCGAAGGCCGTGATCTTCCGGTCCTCATGCTTTCGGCGCTGGCCGACACTGATGACCGTATCGCAGGCCTTGCCACGGGCAGCGATGATTATCTGGTAAAGCCCTTTGAGCCGCGCGAGCTGCTGCTTCGCATCAAGAATCTTTTGCGCCGCGTGGGCGTTGCCGCGCCGGCGAAGACCGATGTGCGTTTTGGCGGTTTTCAATTCAATGTTACGCGTGGCGAACTCCGCAAGAACGGCGATCTGGTGCGCCTCACCTCGGGTGAGAAGGAACTGCTCCGCATGCTGAGCCACAAAACCGGAACCCCTCTGAGCCGGCTTGAGCTTTCGCAACCCGGCTCGGGGGAGAGTGCGCGCAGCGTGGATGTGCAGATCAACCGCCTGCGCCAGAAGATCGAGAGCGACCCGACAAATCCCGTATATCTGCAAACCGTGCGTGGTGCGGGTTATGCGCTCTATGTCGACGAAGAGGTGAGCGGATGAGCGACTATTATTTTCGCTTTAACCGCTTTCTCGAGCGCCACATGCCGCACGGGCTGTACTATCGCTCCCTGATTATTGTCATTGCGCCTATCGTGCTGCTGCAAACAGTTATGGCCGGGATTATTCTTGACCGTCACTGGGACAATGTCACGAAAGTGCTGGGCAGGTCGCTGGCGCGCGAAATTGGCCTGGTCACGGATCTTTATGACCGCTCCAACAAATCGGAGTCTGCAATAAAGGAAATTGAATTTGTTGCCAACAACCGATTGAAGCTCGTCCTGGAAATCATGCGTGACGGTCAATTGCCGGCACCCATTGATCGCACCCTCTACTCCCTGGTTGACGACAAGATGACGAAATATCTTGAACGTGAAACCGGGCGGCCTTTCTGGATCAACAGCACAGCGCTGGATGGCAAGGTCGAAATTCAGGTGGAAGTCGACAAGGGGTTGATTTTTCGCATCGTTGCCGATGAGGAGCGTGCCTATGCGACCAATACAGGGGCATTGCTGATTGGCATGCTGCTGTCGTCGCTCGTGCTGCTTTCAATTGCGGTCATATTCCTGCGAAAGCAGATTTATCCCATTGTTGAATTGGCAAAGGCCGCAAAGAGTTTTGGCATGGGCCGGGAGGTCACGGACTTCCGTCCGCGCGGAGCTGCCGAGGTCCGCGAGGCTGGCCTTGCCTTTGTTGACATGAAAAGCCGCATTGCACGCCATGTCGAACAGCGCACCGCGATGCTGGCTGGCGTGTCGCACGATCTTCGCACCATTCTCACGCGCTTCAAGCTGGAACTGGCTTTTCTCGGCGACGGGCCAAAAGTGAAGCCGCTCAGAGAAGATGTGGAAGAAATGCAGCGCATGCTGGAGGCCTACATGGCCTTTGTGCGCGGCGACGGCGGGGAGAAAACTGAAGCGGTCAATCTGGCACAAATGTTCAATTCTGTTTCCACTGCCGTGGCGCGCGGAAAATCCCATGTGGCCCTTGACGTGCAGGATGTGGAGGTCAACATAAAGCCCAATGCCTTCCGGCGCCTGATCTCAAATCTTTTGGGCAATGCGATCCGCTACGCCAGCAATGTGAAGGTGAAGGGCGAGGTCGAAAACCGCCAGCTCACCATTTTTTTTGATGATGACGGGCCGGGTATCCCGGCTGAAAACCGCGAGGATGCCTTCAGGCCCTTTGTGCGTCTGGAACATTCACGCAATCTGGATGAAACGGGAACGGGACTTGGGCTGGCCATCGCCCTTGATATTGCGCACGCCCATGGCGGCGAAATCCGCCTCGATGAAAGTCCGGCGGGCGGCCTTCGTGCCGTGGTGCAGATACCGGTTTAGTACATGCGTCCGCCATTTGGCACGGCGCGTTCAACGGCCACCAAAACCACATCGCCCCCATTATCCGGAAAACCAAGGGTCAAGACCTCCGACATGAAGGGACCAATCTGGCGCGGGGGAAAATTGACCACGGCTGCAACCTGACGGCCGATCAGGGTTTCCGCCATATAATACTTTGTCACTTGCGCCGATGACTTTTTCACACCGATCTCGCCGCCGAAATCAATGTGCAGCTTGAAGGCTGGTTTTCGCGCTTCGGGGAAGGGCTCCACGTCGATGATGGTGCCAACGCGGACATCGACCTTCATGAAATCGTCGAAGGAAATTTGTGGCATCTAACTCGCCAGTTCCCTTGAGCGGTCGGCCGCTGCCTTTACGGCCTTGTCAAACAGCGGCTGCAAGCCATTTTCTGCCATAAGAATCTGAAGGGCCGCATGGGTCGTGCCCTTGGGCGAGGTGACATTCTGCCGAAGGGTTGCGGCTTCAGTGCCGCTCACGCGCATCAATTCACCGGAGCCCGCCACGGTGGCGCGCGCAAGCTGCATGGCAAGGGCAGGGGTCAGGCCAATTTTTTCCGCCGCCGCAGCAAGGCATTCCGTCACGTAAAAAATATAGGCCGGGCCAGAACCTGAAACGGCCGTCACACAATCAATCAGCTCCTCGCGGTCAACGGTTACGACCTCGCCAATGGCCGATAAAAGCTCCCTTGCCAATTGCAATTGTCTTGCCGAAACATTGGGGTTGGCCGACATCGCCGTAATACCGCGGCCAATGCTTGCAGGCGTATTTGGAATGGTGCGAATGATGGCCGCCGCCTTGCCAAAGTGCCGTTCGAATGATGCAATGGTTTTTCCCGCGGCTACCGAAAGGATAAGTGGTTTTGAGGCGCCGAGACCTACAATCGGAGGAAGAACCTCTTCCATCATCTGCGGTTTCACCGCGATCAGGACAACTTCGACATTTCTTATACTGGCGATGGCCGGGTTAAGCTGCACCTTGTGCTTGGCCAGCAGAGCCTTCATGTCATTCGAAGTAAATGGATCTAGAACCGCAATTTTTCTGGAATCAATGCCGGATTTGAGCCAGCCTTCAAGCATAGCGCCGCCCATCTTGCCTGCGCCCACAAGCACGAGGGTTCCGGTCAGTGAAATGCTCACGCTTCACCCATGGTTTCAAGCAGACTGCTTTCAAGGGCGGCTTCGGCGGTTTTTCCCGCCCAGCTTACGTATTGCACGGCGGGGTAATAGCGCTCGCAGGATTCAATCCCGAGGCGAATGAGGGTTTCGCATTGCGCATCATTGGCAACCGCGCCGCCCGAGAGAACGAGATTGTTGCGAAATACTATGCCGCCATCGCCATGCCACATGTCGAAATGGCCATGGAAGAGTTGTCCATTGATCAGGGTCAGCAGGCGGCCCACTTCATCCTTGCGGGCGTGGGGCACTTTCACATCATAGGTGCAGGCCACCAGCAGCGATTCCAGATCGTCGCGCCAGTTCAGCGAGACGTAGAGATCGCTCCAGCCGCCCGCCATCACCATGGTGACTTCACAATCATTGGTGCGGTCCAAGCACCAGTCGCGGCGCGCGGCCAGCCGCTCAATGAGGTCAAGCGGGTTGGTCGTATCGTTTACATATGACTGCAGTGCGCCCATGGGCTAGGTCCTCAGCTGCCCGACGAATCACATCAGGCGTTGAAGGGAAAATGCCCGTGCCATTGAGTCGCCACAAGAGTCAACGGGCACTTGTGACTGATTCCTCCACATGAAATTATGGGACGGAGGCGCCTGGGTTGACTTTCGCTTCAAGCTCGGCAAGGCGCTTGGCCAGCGCGTCATTCTCTTCGCGGGCCTTTTGCGCCATGTCGCGCACCACTTCCAGTTCCTCGCGTTTCACCAGT
>CAZAMS010000310.1:0-15004 GCA_964486305.1 uncultured Aestuariivirga sp. | reverse complement strand
GCAGCAGATTCTCCAGCGCTACAAGGCGCTGCAGGACATCATCGCCATTCTCGGCATGGACGAGCTTTCGGAAGACGACAAGATCGCCGTGGCGCGGGCCCGCAAGATCGAGCGCTTCCTGTCGCAGCCGTTCTTCGTGGCCGAAGTGTTCACCGGTTCGCCCGGCAAGCTGGTGCCGCTGGCCGATACGATCAAGGGTTTCAAGGGCCTGTGTGATGGCGCCTATGACCATCTGCCGGAGTCTGCCTTTTACATGGTGGGCTCTATCGAAGAGGCCATCGAAAAGGCCCAGCGCCTTGCCGCGGAAGCAGCGTAGCGCCGATGGCTGGCCTTCACTTTGAACTTGTAAGTCCCGCGCGGCTTCTGTTCTCCGGCGAAGTCATTTCGGTGACCTTGCCCGGAACCGAAGGCGACATGGGAATTTTCGCGGGCCATGCGCCGGTGCTGTCAACGCTGCGGCCCGGTGTTGTGGTTGTGACGAAAGAGGGCGGCTCGGTCGACCGTATTTTTGTGCGCGGCGGCTTTGCCGAAGTGAATCCGCAGGGGTTGACGTTGCTGGCTGAGACGGCAATTCCCTTGGCTGATCTTGATGCAGCAGCGCTTGCCCAGCAGGTCAAGGACGCCGAAGAGGATTTCGCCGATGCCGTGGATGCCGAATCCAAGCGCAAGGCCCAGGAAAATCTCGATCACCTGAAGGCGTTGCACGGGGCGCTTTAAATTTTCTTTGTACTGATGAATTTAAAAGCCCGCGAAAAGATCGCGGGCTTTTTTGTTTGCGGCCTATCCAGCGCTGCGTTTGTTCCAAGGAAGGTTGTATTTTTTAATCAAACCCAATTCCAACCCAGCGCTCACATGGATAGGTAAGCCATTCCAGTCGAGATCAACTGGGTGAGCAACATAAATGTCGATTGAAGGAATTGTAGTAAGTTCATTCTTCATAATTGCATTAAGTCGCAAACTGGTCCGCTGGGTTGACCCCGGCTTTATATAAAAACGAAGTCGTTTAGCGATCGTCGTTGTGGCGACACCAACATAGATCACCATCGAATCTTTTGCGAAGGCATAGACGCCGACTTTATCCGGAAGCAACTCTTCAGAGAATATCTCACCATTTGCGCTAAGTTTCCATTTTGAAATCAACTCAAATCCCGCCGAAAGAAGTTCATTTATGTGAAGTGCAGGCTTGACCATTTTTACTTTTGGTTTTCCTGGTACTCGCGCCGCGACTTTGGAGAGTTTCGAAGTCGGTAGAAGACCTGCCTTTAGCAAAACATTTCGTGCGTGCTGATACCGAATGCCTAACTCTAGTGCGATGTCCGCAACGGAAGCTCCTCCGCGTGCAAGCTCTCTTATTCTTTCAGATTTTGTTATGGGAGTTTCAACACCAACCATGCGTTTGAACTTATGGTAACATACTTTGCCGTGCAACTGCCCTCACTCTCCACCATCGGCCTGTGAGCCGACGATCCAGTTGTATGTACAAGCTCGAAGTTTGGGTGGTCGGGTCTAAACATCGAGGCCCGACCATGGAGAGAGTGGGGAAAGGCGAAACACAACTCAATTTTTCATCATGACCGGACTTGATCCGGTCATCTTCTTCGGTGCCCCAAAAAGAAGATGCCCGCGTCGAGCGCGGGCATGATGAGAGTGTGGAGGGAGCGGTACTTACTCGCCCATTCTTACGGGACGACGGTCGCTTTTTGCGCCGCTGATTTCCTGCATCCAGGATGGCTTGCCGCCTTCGCTGCGCTTCGGCGCGCCGTGGCCGCCGCCGTGCTTATGCGATTGGCCGCCCGCGTGGTTGCGGTTGCCCTTGTGCTGCTCACGACCAATGGGGTTCCATTGCTTCTTCTGGCCTTGCGGCTTTGTGCTACGGCCGTTGGGGCGTTTGGCTTCGTGTTCGGCGGGCGGCAGGTTTGATTTGCCGAGCGCATGTTGCACAACCGGAATGGCCTGCCTGATGGTGCGCTCAATGTCTTTCAGCAATGAACGCTCGTCACCGGCACAGAATGCGATTGCCGTTCCTTCAGCGCCAGCGCGCGCGGTGCGGCCGATGCGGTGGACGTAGGATTCAGGCACGTGGGGCAGATCATAATTGATGACGTGGCTGACGCCATCGACGTCGATGCCGCGCGCCGCGATATCGGTTGCGACCAGCACAAGAATCTTGCCAGCCTTGAATCCGGCCAGGGCCTTCTCGCGGTTGGCTTGTGACTTGTTGCCGTGAATGGCAGACGCGGTGTAACCCGCAGCCGACAGGCCCTTCATGATCTTGTCGGCGCCATGCTTGGTGCGGCTGAAGACAAGAGTGCGGGTCATGTTGTTGTCTTTGAGAATGTCGACCAGCACTTTCAGCTTGCTGGCCTGATCGACATGGATCACGCTTTGGTTCACGCGATCCACCGTTGTGGCAACGGGGGCCACTTCAACGCGTACGGGGTTGGTCAGCAGTCCGCTTGCAAGGTTTGCAATTTCCTTCGGCATGGTGGCCGAGAAGAAAAGATTTTGGCGCACCTTCGGCAACATGCCGGTAATTTTGCGGATGGCGTGGATGAAGCCCAAGTCCAGCATCTGGTCCACTTCATCAAGGACGAGAACTTCAACATTGGCGAGTGTCAGTGCACGGCGTTCGATGAGATCAACGAGACGGCCAGGCGTTGCAACGACGACATCAACGCCGCCGCGCAGGATATCAATCTGCTTGCCGATGGAGACGCCACCGTACACAACAGCGCGGGTGACTTTCACATTGCGGCCATAGGTCTTGAAGCTTTCGCCGATCTGCGAGGCGAGTTCGCGGGTTGGCGACAGCACGAGCACTTTGCAGGAGTTTTTCGCCACGCGTTCGGTTGCGTGTGACAGGCGCTCAAGGATAGGCAGCGCGAAGGCTGCGGTTTTGCCGGTTCCTGTCTGGGCTATCCCCAAGAGATCGCGGCCTTTCAAAAGTTCCGGAATGGCGCGGGCCTGGATGGGGGTTGGTTTGTCGTAGCCTTCAGCAGCGATGGCTTTGAGGAGGGGAGCCGAAAGGCTGAGTTCTGAAAATGAATTCACTGTGTAAATATCTTTCTGTTTCGGACAGATGAGTGGGAAAGCGCAAAACATGTCCGAGAGACTGCCCGGCGACGATCGCCAAAGCAGCACTGGTTCTGTGCTTAAACAGACCCCACGTGAAAGGATTGTTCGGATTATTTCAGCTTCGGCCGGAACAGCAGCGCGTGGCGCTACCTCACGTTATTCTTATTTGACCGAGGTCGAATTTCTTGGTGCCTGTTGTTATCGGCAAAGCTACAACCCCGGATCAGGTCCGGGGCAGGCCTTTGCCGCAACATGCACTGGCCCGCATATGGACGTTGCAGTGCAGCAAGTCAAGCCGTAATCGGTGAAATGGCATCCAGAAGCTCGTCCATGTCCTGAATAACATGGGAAACGCCCAGTTTTCTCAGTTCCTTCGCCTTGGCCACGGGGTCATGGGCAACGCCCGTGAAGCCGATCACAATACAACCTGCAGCGAGGGCGGAGATGGCGCCCGTTACACTGTCTTCCACCACAAGGCAGCGGGCGGGCTTGAAGCCAGCGCGCTGTGCCGCGAGCAGGTAAATATCAGGGGCGGGCTTGCCGTTTTTGACATCTTCATAGGTGGTTAACCTGTCGCCAAAGAAGGGCTCGAGCCCAGTCATGCGGAGCGCCGCCATGGCGCGTTCCCTTGGGCCATTGGAGCCGATGCTCTTGGGCAAGGCAAGCTTCTTCAACATGGGAATAACGCCAGGCACGGGTTTCAGGTCGCGCCTGTAGAGGTCAAGCATCATGCCGTCCTTGCGGGCGGCGAGATCAGGCGGCAGCGGCCTTTTGTATTCACGCTCAAGTTCTGCGACCATGGCTTCAAAAGTTGTGCCCACAAAGCGGTGGTGAATCTCGGCTTCGGTAAGATTAATGCCGTTCTCCGCGAGCAGGGCGATATCGACATCCATCGACAGTTTTTCACTGTCGATGAGAACGCCATCGCAATCAAAAATGACGTGGGAGATCATGGCTGGCCGAGATGCCTGAAGGCGGCGATAACTTTTTCATAGACCGGTTTTTTGAAGGGTACGATGAGATCGACGACCTCACTCATTTTGGCCCAGCGCCACTGGTCAAATTCCTGCTTGTGGCCGGGCTGGGCCAGATTGATTTCGCTGTCCTGCCCGGTAAAGCGTGCGGCAAACCATTTCTGGGTCTGGCCGCGGTACCGGCCTTTCCAGGAAAGGCTTATGAGGTGTTCGGGGAGGTCGTAATTATACCAGCCCGGGGCTTCGGCAATAATCTCAGCGGAGCGCACCGCCGTTTCCTCTTCGAGCTCGCGGATTGCGGCAACGGCGGGATCTTCACCCGCATCGATGCCGCCTTGCGGCATTTGCCACCAGTGGCCAACGCCATCATCATTCTGTTTTTGAAAGCGCCGGCCAACCCAGACGAGACCCTGCCTGTTCAGCAGCATAACGCCCACGCACGGCCTATAGGCCGTAATCACTTTTGCATCACTCATTAGCCCAAACGGCCCTTGTACATGGCACTGACGGGAACGAGCAGAATGCCCTTGCTCTGCAACTGCTCGGCCCAGGCCTTCACGCTGTCGACGGTGACTTCTAGACCGGAACCGGTGCCGATGGCAAAGCCATGGCTAAGGGCCTCGCCTTCCAGAAGTTCAAGGGCAGCGGCAATGCTTTGGGGCGTCGGGTCGGCATCGATCACAACTTGCGCGCGGCGTTCGGGAAGACGGGATTCCTTGGCCACGGCCTGTGAAACCGTGAGTGCGATTGAAGCATCTTCCAGATAAACGAGGCCCCGCTTGCTCAATTCCATCATGACCGGTTTCAAGGCCGGTGCGGTGGAAAGCAGGTGTCCGCCCATGTAATTGGTAATTCCCGTATAGCCCGCAAAGCGGCTCATATGCCAGTGCAGGGCCTCAATATTTGCTGCGGCGGCGGCATCAGCGAGAAGGGTTTTGGGTCCCGGATTATTGGCCGGATAGCCCAGGGGCTCCATGGGCAGTTGCAACAGCACCTCGTGGCCATCGGCGCGGGCCTTGTTCACCTGGGCCTGCAGGTCATCGCCATAGGGGGCAAAGGCAAAGGTCACATCACCGGGCAAGTCCTTGACCGCCTTTTGGGTGAGCTTGGGATTGAGCCCCATGCCGCCAATCAGAATGGCAATCTTTGGCCGGTCGGAATGAATGACGCCCATGGGCGTGTTGCGGGCATAGACATCGGATGGCTTCCTGTTTCCGGGGCCAATGCGCGGCAATTGGCCGACGCCGGTTTTTTCCACGAGGTCAGCCATGGGGGCGGGCTTCAGGGGCCGGCGCGGCGACAGAATGATGGAGGCTTCCGTCTGATAGCTGTCCTGCTCGATGGGGGCCTCGATCTGGATGCTCACGTCCTCGTCTTCAGCGACATTTTCTTCCGCGGCCACGTCCTCTTCGGGTGGCGTTACTGATGCAGTTTTCAATTCCTCAAGGGGCGGAATGGCTGCCGTGACGATGGGCTCGCCGGCAAAGGGATGGGGCGTTTGAATGGCCCAGGCCGAGAGGGCAATAAATCCGCATGCGGCGAGGAGTGAGGCGGCCAGCAGCGAACTGGGACGCTTCGCCCACAGGCGCTCGTTCAGGCTCCGTTTCCTCAGCGGCTGTCGCAGTTCATCACGGCTCATGAAGTTCGATTCACTCAGTCGATTCGTTTGGCTGTGACTGTGGCGAAGTAACCGTTAACGTCTCATTAACCGTAGTTTGAAGTTTTAGAACATTTTTCTCTCATCATACCCGCGCTTGACGCGGGTATCTTCCCGTCTGGGAAAAAAGATGGCCGGGCGATCCCCGGATCAAGTCCGGGGACGGCCATGATGAGAACTTTGAGCAGTTGGTCAGGTCAGTTCGACTTGGTTTCGGTGGTGCCGTCAGTTTTTGTGTCGGCGGGCTTGACGTTGCTCACCACCTTGATGCCGTGGAGGAAATCGATGGCCGCTTTCAACTGCACGTCCTTGGTTTTATCCTCTGGCACGTAGGCGGAAGAGCCGCCGCCTTCGTCACCGCCACCTTCATTGGTCAGGTGGCCCTTGAGGCTTGCTTCGCCTTCGGTGGAGACATTCTTGCCCTGAAGCTCCGGTGGCAAAGGTTGTTCAATCAGGATATCCGCATCGATACCCTTGGCCTGAATGGAACGGCCGGCAGGGGTGTAGTAACGCGCCGTTGTCAGGCGAAGCGCTCCCTGGCTGCCCAGGGGAATAATGGTCTGCACCGATCCCTTGCCGAAAGAACGGGTGCCGATGATGGTGGCGCGCTTGTGATCCTGCAAAGCGCCGGCGACAATTTCAGAGGCCGAAGCCGAGCCGCCATTGATCAGGATGACCACGGTCTTGCCATCCGAGATATCGCCCTTCTGGGCGCTGAACCGCTGGGTTTCCTCGGCACGGCGGCCACGGGTTGAAACAACTTCCCCCTTGTCGAGGAAGCTGTCGGAAACGGAAATGGCCTGATCGAGAAGGCCACCCGGATTGTTCCGGAGATCGATGATGTAGCCCTTGGCCTTGGCTCCCAACTTGGTCTTCATGCTGGTGAAGGCTTTTTCCAGGCCTTCCTGGGTTTGCTCAGTAAACGAGCTGATACGCACATAGCCGATGTCCTCCTCGGTGCCTTCGACATTGGATTTCACCGACTGCACGCGAATGCGGTCACGGATGAGTTTTACATCCATAGCCGCCTGGTCCTTGCGCTGGATGGTGAGGGTGATGGGGGTATTTATGCCGCCGCGCATTTTATCCACGGCCTCATTCAAGGTCATGCCCTGAATGTCCGTGCCATCAATCTTGGTGATGAGATCATTGGCCATGATGCCTGCCTTGGCGGCCGGGGTGTCATCAATAGGGGCCACAACTTTCACCAGGCCATTTTCCATGGTGACTTCAATGCCGAGACCGCCGAATTCGCCCCTGGTTTGAACGCTCATATCCTCAAAACGCTTGGCATCCATGTAGCTGGAATGGGGGTCAAGGGAGGTGAGCATGCCATTGATGGCCGACTCGATCATCTTGGATTCGTCCGGGTCTTCCACATAGTCAGCGCGGACGCGATCAAACACGTCGCCGAAAAGATTGAGCTGTTTATAGGTATCGGCATTGGAGGCAGCAATTGCCGAGCCAAAGACATGCCACAGCACGGTTGCCGATACGGCACCTGCCAGGATCAATCCAAAAGTCCGAACGTGATTATTCAACTTCATTTAAGTGCCTCTTTAATTCCACCAATCCACCACGGGGCCGAATCAATAGCCTCCCCGTTCTTTCTAAATTCGACGTATAACACAGGCCTTGCCTCTTGTATCTGATCACCCAACAAAGTGACAGAAGAAGGGCCTTTTCCCATGATTCCCACGGGTTCACCAGCCCTGACGGATTGCCCGATATCGGCTGATATTTCCTTCATGCCAGCCATGAGCACAAGGTAACCCTCTCCGGCGTTCAAAATCAAGAGCTGCCCGTAGGAGCGGAAAGGACCGGCAAATTCGACCTTTCCGTCGGCAGGCGCGATGATCTGGGCTTGGGCGCGGGTTGCCACGGCCAAGCCCCGAAGTTCGCTGCCCAAGCCATCATCCTGGCCGAAACGCTTCAGGATTTGGCCCTGGACCGGGTATTCAAGGCGGCCCAAGGTGGTCGAAAATGCCACAGAGGGCCTCAAGAGGAATTCTTCCTGGCGCTTCTTTTCGACTTCCAGGGCCAGAGCCTGCTTGGTCTTGATCGCTTCCTGCCTCAGCCTGGCTGCAGCCAGGCCAGCAATCAGCTGCTTCAGGGATTTGGCCTTTTCAGCCAGCTCGGCGGCGCGTCTTTTTTCCCCATCCAGTTTTCCGGAGCGGTCAAAGACCAGCTGCTTTTTCTGGGCGGTGAGCTGATCGAGATCAATTTGCGCGGTCTTCAGGTTTGAGACGCTTGCGCTGAGCATGGATTTTTCCTTCTCCACGGCCAGGCGGATGCGATCAAGACGGGTCAGTTTCTTTGCAAGGATTTCGGCTTCGACACGAAGTTCCGGCACAAGGGTGCCGAACATCATGGCACCCCGGAGCGCCGCCAGCACATCATTGGGTTCAACCACCAGAGCGGGCGGGGGATTTTGTTCAAGCCGCTGCAGGCCGGCCAAGAGTTCAGACAGAACCTCCTGCTTTTCGGCCAGCTCGGCGCGCAGGATGATTTCTTCCTTGCGGAGCTTCAGAATGCGCTCTTCGGCAGCGGTGATCGCGGTTTCCTGGGACTGGATTGTCTTGGCAATGGCGATGAGCCGGTCGGACACCTGCTCCTGATCCTTGATCGCGGCCGCAATCTCGCCTTTTATTTTTTCAAGGTTGGCAGCCGACGAGGTGATTTCCTGCTCGACGGAGCCGAGTTCATTTTCCTGGGGCAGCGGCGTTTGCGCCAATGCATGTGACACAAGGAAACACAGCGCGGCGGTGGCCACGAAGAGTGCGCACTTAAGGTCTTGCAAATAATTCATCGTCGTCTTTGTTTTAGGAGCAGCGCTTGTCCAGATTACGGCTTAGCGCGCATTCCGCTTGGGTGGAAGCACCCAAGCGAAAAGAATTCGCGCCAGCTTGTTAACTTGGAGCATGTTGTTATCGGCAAAGTCTACAACCCCGGATCAGGTCCGGGGCAGGCCCTTGCCGCAACATGCGTCTCAAGATCTGTGATAGGGATGATTTACCATAATGGTGACCGCCCGGTAAATTTGTTCAAGAAGCATGACACGCACCAGCCGGTGGGGCCAGGTCATTTCACCGAGCGAAAGGAGCTGTCCAGCGTTTTTCCGGGTTGCGGCACTGTGGCCATCGGGGCCGCCAATCAGGAACGCCAGGTCCTGGGTGCCCTGGTCGAGGTGGTGTTGCAGGAGCTTGGAAAAGGCTTCGCTGGTCATGGATTTTCCACGCTCATCGAGCACAAGCGTGAAGGCCTTGGGGTTAAGAGCGGCAGTCAGAATTCTGGCTTCTTCATCCTGGCGCTGGCTTGCGGTCTGGCCTTTGGATTCGGCAAAATCAGCGACCTTCAGCCTGGTAATTCCCGCCTTGCGGCCAAGGCCTTCGAGGCGGGTCTGGTAGTCCTGGTTGAGGGTTTTTTCAAGCCCCGTCTTCAAACGTCCAATGGCCAGAACCTGAAGCCGCATGGCCTATTCGGCGTGGGGTTCTTGCGGCGAATGTTCCGACCACAGTTTCTCCAGATTATAGAAGCTGCGCACTTCCGGCCGGAAGAGATGGACGACAACATCAACGGCGTCGACCAACACCCAGTCACACTGGTCCATGCCCTCCACGCGGATGTGACGGTGTCCCGCCTCTTTCAACCTGTCGACCAACTGATCGGCGATGGCGCCGACGTGGCGGTTTGAACGGCCTGAGGCCACAATCATGTTATCGGCAATGGCCGTCTTGCCATCAAGATTGATGGCGATAATGTCCTCGGCCTTGGCATCTTCCAGCTGGGCCATGACTATGTTCAACAGCGATTGGTCGCCGTGGGCCTTGGGCCTTGGTGTATCGATCTTGACCGGGGCCACGGCCTTGACGTCCGGTTTTGCCTTCGGCGCCGTTTTGGGTTTTGCCACGGTCTTCGGCTTTACCGCCGTCTTGGCTGTAACAACCGGCTTCTTCTTCGGCGCAGGTTTCACCTTTTTGGCAGGCTTCGCTTTGCCCTTAGGCTTAACCTTTGATGTGGTTTTGCCGCGCAGGCCAGCGCGTGCTTTTTCGGCAAATCGCACCTTCGCCATCATGATGGTTTTAAGTTCGGCTGCGGTCTTGGGCTGACGCTTTGAGGAGGAGGCTGGTTTTGCTGCTTTCGCTGAATTTGATTTGGCGGAAGTCTTCTTGAATGGCTTTTTCAGGGGTCTTGTCCTTTATGGGTTTCTGGGGCGTTGTTTAGAGCTTCGCAGTGGCTGGTTCAAGTTGCGAATCGCAGTTGAACTTTCGGGCCGGAGCGGCATGGGCAGGAATACCCAGGCTGGTGTCATTCGCGTGACAAGTTTTGCGGCCTGACCGGTTTTGACTCGGGAGGCGGCGTAGCGGAGTGCAGCGCGGCCGCTGAGGGCGCGAATGGAATAGCCGGGCCGCGCCAGGAAGGCCAGGGGCAGGGCTTGCGCAATATCAGTCCAGTTATGCCACTTGTGCAAATTGGCAAAACTGTCGGCCCCCATGATCCAGATGAAATTGGCCTGTTTCATGGTCTGGCCGAGGGCCAGCAGGGTTTCAGCGGTATTGCGGGAATTCACCTGCTCTTCGATGTCAGTGACGACAAAGCGCGGATGTTTGGCGATGTATTTGGTGACCTTCAGGCGTTCATCATACTCGCCGGTTTCGCGCGGGTCCTTCAAGGGATTTTGCGGCGAGACCAGCCACCACACCCAATCAAGCTGCAGGCGCTTCAAGGCATAGAGGGCCACCATATAGTGTCCATAGTGGGCCGGGTTGAAGGAGCCGCCAAACAAGCCAATGCGCTGGCCCTTGCCAAAAAGCGGCGGCTTCATCATGCGCGGATTTGCCCTTGCCCACGCACCTGATATTTAAACGTCGTGAGCTGCTCCAATCCCACCGGCCCGCGCGCATGGAGCTTGCCGGTGGCAATGCCAATCTCAGCGCCAAAACCAAATTCACCGCCATCGGCGAATTGGGTTGAGGCATTGTGCAGGACAATGGCGCTATCGACTTCGTTCAGAAATCGTTGGGCGGTTTTTTCATCATCGGCGATAATCGCATCAGTGTGTTGAGATCCGTATTTCGCAATATGGGCCATGGCCTCCTCAACTCCGTCGAGCACCTTGAGAGAGACGATGGAATCGAGATATTCGGTGGACCAGTCTTCCTCGCTTGCCGGTTTCACGCGGCCGTCAGCGGCTTGCGCTTCCTTATCACCACGGACTTCGCAACCCGCATCCGTCAGTGTACGGATTATCGGTACGAGATTAGTTTTGGCGGCGGCGCGGTCGATGAGAATGGTTTCGGCGGAACCGCAGACGCCAGTGCGGCGCATCTTGGCATTGAGGACGATCTCACGTGCCATCTCAGGATTTGCCGATTTGTCGACATAGACATGGCAGATGCCTTCGAGGTGGCTGAAGACGGGAACCCGGGCTTCCTCGTGTACCCGCGCCACCAGACTTTTGCCGCCCCGTGGCACGATGAGATCAATGGTGCCGCCGAGGCCTGCGAGCATTTCGCCAACGCTGGCACGATCCGTTGTAGGTGCCATTTGAATTGCCGCGGCAGGCAGCCCGGCGCTCTCAAGACCCTGCTGCAGGGCCTCCACAATGAGCATTGAAGACTGAAAGCCATCGGAGCCGCCGCGCAGGATGGCGGCATTGCCGGACTTCATGCACAGCGCACCCGCATCCGCAGCCACGTTGGGGCGGCTTTCAAAAATAATTCCGATGACGCCGATGGGCACGCGCACTCTGGAAATTTTCATGCCATTGGGGCGGGTCCATTCGCTCAAGGTCGTGCCGACGGGATCGGGCAACCCTGCAATGTCCTCAAGGCCCTTGGCCATGGCCTCAACGCGATCGATTGTGAGGGTCAAACGATCAGTGAAAGACTCCTTTAGGTCCTTGATTTTTGCCGCCGCAACTTCGGATGTATTTACGGCAATAAGCTTGTTGGCAGAGGCGCGAATGGCCTTGGCCATCGCGTTTAGGGCGGCGTTCTTTTGCGCGGTTGACGCCAGCGCCAGCACGCCCGCCGCCTTGCGGGCGTTCAGGCCAAGTTGCTGCATGGCGCTAACGCTCTCCATTGGTCATCACCAGATCATCGCGATGAATGATTTCATCCCGGCCTCTATAGCCAATGGTTTGTTCAATGTCAGCGGACTTCAATCCGGCAATCCTTGCGGCATCGCCTGAATCATAGGCTACGAGGCCGCGGGCGATTTCCACGCCTTCAAGGTCCACGACACTTACGGTATCGCCGCGGGCAAAGGTTCCGCTGACCTTCTTTACCCCGGCGGGCAGGAGGCTTTTGCCTTTGCCCAAGGCACCGCGGGCGCCATCATCGACAGTAAGGCGGCCCACGGGTTGCAGGGTTCCGGCAATCCAGCGCTTTCGCGACTGGAGGGCTGAAAGGGGGGCCAAAAACCAGGTGCAGCGTTCGCCTTTCAGAATACGCTCAAGCGGATGGGATTCATGGCCAGAGGCAATCACCATGTTGCAGCCCGCGCCCAGCGCAATTTTTCCCGCTTCAATTTTGGTGATCATGCCGCCGGAGCCAACGCCGGAGACGGGTTTTCCAGCCATGGCTTCAATCTCTGGCGTGATTTCTTTGACCTCCGGAATGAAGGTTGATCCTGCTTTGTCCGGTGGCGCGGAGTAGAGCCCATCAATATCTGAGAGCAGCACCAGACAATCGGCGGACATCATGGAAGCCACGCGCGCCGCCAGCCGGTCATTGTCGCCATAGCGGATTTCCGAGGTGGCCACCGTGTCATTCTCATTGATGACGGGGACAGCGCCCTGGGCGAGCAAGGTGGTCAATGTTGCGCGGGCATTGAGATGGCGGCGGCGTTCCTCGGTATCGGTCAAGGTCACCAAGACTTGAGCCGCCACGATTTTCCTGGTGGCCAAGGCTTCGGCCCAGGCTTGTGCCAGAGCAATCTGTCCCACGGCTGCTGCGGCCTGGCTTTCTTCCAGACGCAATTTGCCTTTTGGAAGTCCAAGCGAGCGCCGCCCAAGCGCGATTGCGCCAGACGACACGATGATGACGTCGGCGCCGCGGGCCTTGGCCTTTGCCAGATCATCGATGAGGGTTGAGAGCCAGGCGGATTTGACCTCGCCGGTCTTGGCATCAACCAGAAGAGCTGAACCAATTTTGACGACAATGCGCTTGGCCGATTGCAGGCGCGATTTCACGGATGCCAATCCTCTACTTCAATACCGCGCTCTTCCTGTTTGCGGGCCGCCTTGCGATCGGCCTGAATGATGGTGAGCAGGCGCTTCATCGTGTCATCCACGTTCTTATGGGTGGCACCCGAAATCAGGATAGGGGTTTTCTTCAGGCGTTTCTTGAAATCGGCCAGTTTCTTCTGCAAGTCCTTTTCGGAAATGGCATCAATCTTGTTGAAGGCGATGATCTCCGGTTTTCCTTCAAGCTCGGGTCCGTATTCATTCAGCTCGTTGCGAATGACGCGGTAGGCCTTCACGGGATCAGCGCCCGTCACATCGATGAGATGCAGCAGAATGGCGCAGCGTTCGACGTGGCCCAGAAAGCGCGTGCCAAGGCCATGGCCTTCGTTGGCGCCTTCAATGAGGCCTGGAATATCGGCCAGCACAAAACTGTTTCCCGCCGCTTTCACCACGCCCAATTGCGGATGAAGCGTGGTGAAGGGATAGTCCGCTATCTTTGGCTTGGCAGCGGAAACGGCGGCAAGCAAGGTGGATTTTCCGGCATTGGGAAGACCCAAGAGCCCCGCGTCGGCGATGAGTTTCAGCCGCAGCCACACCCATCTCTCCTCGCCTTCAATGCCGGGGTTGGCATGCCTGGGCGCGCGGTTGGTGGCGGATTTGAAATAGTGGTTGCCGAAGCCGCCATTGCCGCCACGCGCGATGCGCACGCGGGCACCCAATTTGGCGAGATCAGCAATCAGGGTTTCGTTGTCGGCTTCGTAAACCTCGGTGCCGGTTGGAACCTTGAGCACGATGTCTTCGGAATTGGCGCCTGCGCGCAATCGCCCCATGCCATGGCCAGCAGTGCGCACTTTGAAATGCTGCTGGTAGCGATAGTCGATCAGCGTGTTGAGACCATCCACGGCTTCGACCCATACGTCTCCGCCGTTGCCGCCGTCACCGCCATCGGGACCACCCATCTCAATGAATTTTTCCCGCCGGAACGACACGGCGCCCGCGCCCCCATCACCGGAGCGCACATAGATCTTGGCTTCATCAAGAAATTTCATGGCGCCTTGTAACCTTTTGGAAGGCGCAAGCCTAGAAATATCGCAGTGCAGCAAATTTTGTGCGATGCCACATAATGGTCACATTTTGCCAGTTTATCGCGAGTTCCCCCAGACATTGACGGTCATTAAAATAGAGGAGCCAGTCTATCCAAGTTTAGTTTTTTGATGCGGTTATCAAACTTAAGGATAAAAATGAAAAATAGACTCATTGCAGGGCTTTCGGCCGTCATGTTTGCTGCGGCTATATTCTCAGGAACAGCGGATGCTGCCCCAAAATCCAAAATTAATCTTTCCACGGAGCATGTGAAAACCAAAAAACGTCATAAGAGCCGTAGGGCTCAGGTTTCGCCTGAAACATCGGACCATGTTGTAACCCTGATCAAGAATTTGGCGCCGAGCTATGGTGTGCCAACCTGGTTTGCACTCCGCATTGCCAAGGTTGAATCGGGCTATAATCCCAATACGCGCGGTGCCGCTGGGGAATATGGCGTTTATCAAATGAAATGTGCCACAGCCAAGGGTATCGGGTTTTCCGGCAATTGCTCGCGGTTGCTCAACGCTTCCACCAATGTTCAGGTTGGTTTGAAGCATTTGCAGATGGCCATGAAGCTCAGCCACGGCAATCTCAAGCTGGCGGCCTCAAAGCACAACGGCGGTTTGGGCCGCAAAAAGCTGGTTCATCGCTACGTTGCAATGGTTTTCTAGCGCGCTTCCCGGCGAAGTGAAATCACTTCGCCGAAAAGGAATCGCGCCAATTCAATATTCTGGAGCATGTCCTTTTCGACGAAGTCGTACAACTTCTTCGGGACATGCTCTAAGGCCTGTTTACAGACGGGATTCCCAAATCGGTAGAAAGTTGATTCAAGACTGAAAACGGGAGGTCAGCCTTGATTCGATTGATGTTGAACGACGAGCAGTGGGAGCGGATTGCGCCGGAACTGTCGGGTAAAGCCGGGGATCCCGGCAGCAGCGGACGTGACAACCGGCTCTTTATCGAAGCGGTTCTCTGGATTGCGCGGACGGGATCGCCGTGGCGCGATCTGCCGGCAGCGTTCGGCAA
>CAZAMS010000309.1:0-3956 GCA_964486305.1 uncultured Aestuariivirga sp. | reverse complement strand
CCTAGAACGCAAATTAAACGCAAATTATCGTTCAAAGACAAACATGCGCTTGGGACACTTCCTGGCAAGATGGCGGCGCTTCACGATGAAATCGTGACGTTGGAAGTCAAGCTTGCCGACACGGAACTGTATACCCGCGATCCCAAGGCTTTTGAAAAAGCCGTGAAGCGCCACGAGAAGGCCAAGGCCGAGATTTTGCAGGCGGAAGAACACTGGCTGGAACTTGAAATGCTGCGCGAAGAGCTGAATGTAAATTGAGCCTACCAGCCGCTGCCGCCGCCTCCGCCACCGCCACCACCCGATGAACCGCCGCCGGCTGAAAAACCTCCGCCGGAACTTGAGCTCGATCCCGGTGCCTGTGAGGCCGATGCAGCACTCGTTGCCAGACTGGAGCCAAGGCTTTCGGTAAAGCCGCCCATGTTGCCAGAATTCCAGTTGCTGCCGGAATACCAAACCGGGGCCGCGGCTCCTGCCAGGGCAGCAGCAGCAAGAACCGCCGTGAACTTGGCGTTCCATTCATTTTCGCAATCCAGGGCCAGGGCATAGGGCAAGTAGCGCTCAAACAGTTCCGGGGTTTTTTCTGGCGGATTCAGTATTTTCAGGCGCTCCTCCTCGGCGGTTTTCATATACATGCGAAAGCCTTGGAGCTGATCCAGCACCCGGCGGCCGGAAACTGTCGGCGCACGCAGCAGATAGTAAAAAACGATATTCATCAGGCCGAGGCCAATGGCGGTGCCAACCAGCAACATGATGCCCGGCGAGACGGCATCCATGAACATTACAAAAACCGGAAGTGCCACACCTGCTATGCCAAAGGGAATCAGAAACATCAGGGATGCGGCAGAGCCTAGTTTTTTCAGAAAGCCACGACTGTTAATGACACCGCTGATAGAGCTCCAGGCAACGGTGAGAATCACGCCCCACCAGATGCCCGACCAGCCCGCCGCAAAAAGTCCCACAAGACCGTCACCTTCCGGAAGCAGCAGGGCCGAAAGCAGAAGGCCCGCAACCGAAAGCACAGCACCTACGATAAACCAGCCAATGTTGCGGACGAAAACCGAACCTTCAAATTCTTTTTCAAGAGCGTTCTCGAGGGCCTCCTTCATCATGCCGATCGCGACATGATTGGAATTCTCCAACTCGGTCATTCCCGAAGGCGTTGTGCTCAGCAGTGCATTTTCCGCCATGGTAAGGGCTGGCCCCTTTCCGGGCAATTTGGTAATTTCAAAATCACCATCATTGTCGGCAATCTTCAGACGGCCCTTGACTGCAAGCCCCACCAGAGCCGCGGCGAAAGCCTTTTCGTCAAAACCCTGCTTCCAGATGAACCGCGAACCAGCAGGGCCGAGTGCAGGCGGCGGCGCAAAAAGTGGAACAATGACTCCAGATGGCGGATCGCGCCCCACTTTCGCCCAGGCATAAAAGAAAAACAGTCCAACACCCCCGAATGTCGCCAAGAGGCCGATGAATCCCGCGTTATCGCGCAGGAACCAGAAATATTTCTGAGTTTCAGAAGGCGACGCAACAATGCCCTTCTGCCAGGCCACGGCCACGGTCATGCCCTCGCCCGGGGCAAAATTCCGCGTGGCAACGGCGCGGTACTCGTTGCCGGTGCCGCTGAACACCTTGAAGTCCCGGCCGTTTTCTCCCTGGTAGCCGGTGTAGGCTTCATGCTGCAGGATTCGTGCCTCCGGCGGGAGCCGTACGATTGCCGTTGTCGCCTCGATGGGGAAGGTCCAGCCATTGCCGGTCACATTCCAATAGAGCTCATCATACTGTGCGAAAAAGCCAAGCTGGCGCGTGGTTCGGTACTGTATCTCATAAACATGAATACCCGGGTCCAGGAAAACATCCGCGCTTCCGATGCGGATGCGCTTGCCATTGGACAGGCCTTCAATGGCATAGGGTTCCTGCTGCCTGTCGCGCTTCACCGAGATCACCTCGAAGCCGACAACCACCCGCAGGCCGTTCCGGTCCGTATAGGTCGTGGGGAAATCGCGCAGGATGCCGCGCCTGATCTGCCGGGATTCCGCGTTGACCGAAATGGTCTCCATCACATCAATGGAGCCATCGACATTCACCTGCGCATCGCTGGTGAACTGTTCAATCCGCTCCTCCGCATGAATTTCGGAGTGAAGAACTACAAGCGCTAACAGCGCAAAAAGGAAGGCGCGCATGGGCCTCCAACCTATTTCTTGAAATCAACTTTTGGCACTTCGCGCGCCGCCGCATCGCCGATTTCGAAAAACTCGGCGAGCGTGAACTTGAAAAAATTGGCGACAAAATTGCTGGGGAAGGATTGGATCATGGTGTTGAGATTGCGCACGGCGCCATTGTAGTAGCGGCGCGACAGCTGGATTTCATCTTCAATGCCGGAAAGCTTGTCCTGCAAATCGCGGAAGTTGGCATCGGCCTTCAACTCGGGATAGGCCTCCGCCACGGCGAACAGTTTGCCGAGGGCGGCAGTCATCGCCTGCCCGACAACCGATTGCTCACCAACCGAACCGCCGGAAATGCTTTTTGCACGCAGCTCCGCAATGTCACGAAACAGCTTGTCTTCATGGGCGGCATAACCTTTTACGGTTTCAATCAGGTTCGGAATGAGATCGGCGCGGCGGCGCAGTTGTACATCAATTCCGCTCCAGCCTTCGGCTACCAGGTTCTTGTTACTGACGAGCGCGTTATAAGCGTAAACCAGATAGCCCGCGATGGCGACGATGAGAACTAAAAGACCATAACCGAATGTCATTGTTGTTTCCCCTGAGTGGCCAAGACGGGTGTTATCGCAGTATTCACGCTGGTTTGCCAGACGGGTTTTTTCTGCCATAAGACTGCTCCAGCCTAACGTGAGGATGTCAATGACTGCGCACTTGCGGGTTCTGCGCCCTGCCCCCAATATTTATGCCTTCTACGATGGCCGGGTTGAAGGCTATCGCTTTGTGGAAGGCGAGAACTGGGTCGATGATGGCGCGCTTTCCTTGGGTATCGCCAGCTATGCCGTCGTCGATGGCGAGGATGCGCTGGTTTATGATACGCATATTTCCGTCGAACATGCCGCGTATATTCGTAAGACCCTGGCAGAGGCCGGAGTGAAGAATTTTACCGTGGTGCTCAGCCACTGGCATCTCGACCATGTGGCGGGAACCGCGGCCTTCGCCGATTGCAGGATTATTTCAAACAGACGCACTTTGGACCATCTCACCCAGCGCAAACCCGCAATCGAAAGCGGCGCGTATTCCGGGCCGCCAGTCGTCAACCCTCTCATCTTTCCAACCGAGACTTTTGAGGGGCAAATGCAATTGCAGGTGGGCAATCTCGCCATAGACCTGATTGAAGCCAACATTCACAGCGACGATGCAACAGTCGTTTGGCTGGCTTCGGAGCGCGTGTTGCTTGCCGGCGATACGCTTGAAGACACGGTGACCTATGTGGGCGAACCGGAAAATTTTGACATCCATCTGAAGGACCTGGACCGGCTCTGGGTGCTGAACCCGGAACGCATTCTGCCAAATCATGGCGATCCGGAAATCATCGCTCTTGGCGGCTATGAAAAAACCCTGATCCGGGCGAACCAGCAATATATTCGCATGCTGAAGCGCTGCGTTCACGAACCGGAATTGCGCGACAGGCCACTCCGCGACATCATCACCGGCCCGCTCGAGGCGGGATGGGTCAATTTGTTCGAACCCTATGAGGCCATTCACCGGCAAAACATTGACGTGGTTCTGGCCGCAAAGCTCAGCTAGGGCTGGTGCTTGATCTGCTTGCGCAATAATGACCAATGCTTATGGTGACCGGTCGATACGGAGTCCAGAATGAACACCAAGACGCCGCCCTATAAACCGTCTTTTCCCGGCCCCGAGGGCCAGGAAGACATGCCCTATCTTCTTACGCCAGGCCCACTTACGACATCGCGCACGGTGAAGCACGTCATGCTGGCTGACTGGGGCTCACGC